>JAISRV010000216.1 GCA_031273445.1 Candidatus Adiutrix sp.
TTTTATTGATGAGATGGATGGGCACGTCGACTTTCCCGAGGTCGTGAAACAGGCTGCTCAAGCCTAAAATTTCAATTAAATGGCGGGGCAGCCCCAGACGACGGCCCAGGCACATGGACAAAATGGCCACATTCACGGAATGGGTGTAGGTATAGTCGTCATAGTTCCGTATAGTGGTCATGCCGAGAAGAATGCTCTCATCCTTGGTCAGAATTTCAATCATGCCCTGAATCACCCGCTTCGACTTCTGAATGCCGACGCGCTTGTTCATGGAATATTTGTCCGTCATGGTCAAAACGGAACTCAGGGCGTGAGAATACGTCTTTCTGGCCATGGAGGCCATGACCTGATGATAGGTTCTCTGGGCCACCTCGGCCGTGGGCGTGGGCGCGGCCCGGCGGCCCTGGCCGGCGGACGCGGCCGCGTCCGCGGCGGGAGACGACGCGGGCGCCTTTTCGCCGCCGTCGGCGGCCTCCTCTCCGGAAAGCCCCCCTTTGGCCTTTGTGTCCTGCTCTGATAAAAATTCCACCCAGGTGAAGTTGGCCGTGTCAAGCTGCACCTGAAGCCAGGCGACGGGCTCATTTTCCTGCACGGCCTTATTCAAAAGACCGACGACATGAACTATGTCTTCCGTCGAAGAACTGTCGCTGTCATACAGCCGAAGCCCCTGTATGCCCCGGGCCTGGAAATATTCCATCAATTTGGTCACAGGTATCTGCATGCTGGCCGGAAAGGCGAGCATGACATGGTTCATATAAAACCGGGCCCGATGAAGGCGGAAGTTCGCGCCGTCCGCCTCGGAGCAAATTTTCTTCAAAGCGGCCCGAAACTCGGCGATGGTATCCACGACAAGCTTGTTGTTGGCCTGATGTATTTTGACCATTTGAAGCAATTTGAACAGCGACAGCAACAGTTCCGAACCGGCGGCGGCGGCGGGGCTGTTTTTGGCTGAATCGGCCGTTCTGTCAGCGGCTTGCGTCATAAAGCTCTTCTCCGGCCTGCTCCATGGCCTGACGAATGTTTCGAAAACGGCTCTTGGCGGCCATTTGCAGAATGTCGCCCGTGCCCCACTCCTTCGGCATCAGCATCAGAGCCAGGGCCGCGCCAAGCCGGTGCCAGTGGCCTTCAAGACCCAATAACGACTTCCAGTCCTTCTTCAGAAGAATCTCCTGCAAAAAGGGAATGGACCAACTGGAGGCGCATCCGCCGAAGGCCCGGTAGCAGTTGAGTATATGCTCTTTTTCCATGACTATCTTTTGTTCGTAAACGTTATTCAGATACTGCATGAGATAGTTCTCGGCCAGAGGGTCTCTCCGCCTTCCTATATGCTCGCAAATCATCCGGTTGACGTCAGGGTCGGCGTCCCGAACCATATGGTAGAGTTTTTTCAATTCCTCAGGAAAGGCTTCAAGCAGAATTTTGACGGCCTTGTATCTGACTCGCGGCGTTTCATTTCTGGTCAGCAGCATAATCAGGTCTTTCGGAAAGGGGAAGCGGCCGTCGGCGAAAAAACCCATCAGCTCCATGATGGAATTGGCCGGCATCGTGCTGATCAGGGGCGCGAGGTCAAAATTTATCCCGCCGGCTTTGGCGGCTATGGCCTCCATGTAAATGGTCTTGAGACGGGGATCGGCGCTTTTGATGTACAGCGGCGCCAGCGTATTGACCGCTTCCGGACGCAGAAGGGCCAAAAACCGGGGCAAATCTTTATAAACGGCTTCCGCGGTCTCGGGCGCCCAGTCCTGCCCCAAAACGCCGAGAACCTCCGGAGCTGAAATCATATCCTGAAGCTCATCCACCACCTTGACCAGCCAGGGGCGGCTGGGCGCAGCCGCCTTCATCAGCCGTTCCAGCAAAATCTGCACATAATGAAGCTCCCCCCGGGCCAGGGCGTACTGAACTTCATCCGCCAGAAAGCTCAGGACGATTCTGACGTCGCTTCGCCCCTGCGAAGTCATAATAAGAATAAGGATGATCTCCAGGCAGTCTTTGGTGGTGTTGCGGTTTTCCTCATCGGCGATCATGTTCCTGAGCCGCTCTTCCTCCTGCGGGCTAAACTCCCAGAAAAGCTCTTTGCGCTGATTTTCATAATAGGTCGAAGTTTTGAAAAGAGAGGCCGCCGTCGCGGCGTTGGACGGGCTGGCGGCGTCATCGTCGTCGTCGTCGATGGGCAGGGAAAAGACCATCTGCGAGCCTTCCTCCTGGCCCGGAGCGGAGACGGACGGCGGTCCGCCCGGCCTGGCTTTGCCGGCCTCGTGCTGCCCGGCCCGGCCGAAACGCTCCTTTTGCGGGTCGACGTTTTCCGGGGCCTCCGACAAGGGGCCGGCCTGGGACTCGAAGAGACCGGGCTTGTTCCCCCGGCCTCTGGCCGTGCCGTCAAGGGCGGCGAAAAGGTCGGCCAGCTGATCGGAAATGGAGACCTCGGCCCCCGACGAATGCTCCTGGCCCTCTCCTTCCCCCTCGCCGCCGCTTTCTTTGGAAAGCGCGCCCAGAACCATGCTTACGGTATCGCCGGCCGTCTGCATATAGGAAACGTACTTTTTTTCGTCCTCATCATCAAGGTCTTCCGGAACCTTATTGAGGGCCGCGATGTCGATCATGGGGTCGGCGTCCCAAAACTCTTCGGCGGCCTTGTACTGCAAAGAGCTGAATTCCGCTTCCCACATCGCCGTGACCAGATCGTCGTCGGCGTCTTCCTTTAAAACCCTGAACCGGTTCAAAAGGCTCAAAAACCGTTCCAATTCGTCGACGGTTATGCCGTCATGAAATTCAAGCCATTCTATGCCGTCCCGGAACAGGGGAAAGGCCAGCATTTTTTCATTCGGTTTATCCTGGTAAACGGCTTCCCCCTGAAAACGGAGGCAGTCCTGCTCCACCTCAAGGCGGAGGCAGGTCATTTCTTTCCAAAACTCCTCCAGCCATTCATAAAACTTGATCAGCGAGGCGCGGCGGATGCTGTTGGCGTCCGGATAAAGGGCATAGTTCTTCAGGGCGGTGACGAAAATTATCAGACCAGCCTTCACTCCGGCGATAAGTTCATTTTCTTCCGTTTGATGTTCCCGGCTTATTTCCTGATTGGGACCCATCGCCGCTCTCTTATTGTTTTAATATAATATTCAACCCATTTAAACCGTAATAACAGCCAAGGTCAAGAGCCGCCGGGCTGTATTTCTTCAAAAATGTCCCGGCATGACGGCGGAATGAAGCTCGATCCAGGCCAGAGATTTCTCCAGATTTTCCGGAGTATGGGCCTCAAGAGTAAAAGTCGG
>JAISRV010000250.1 GCA_031273445.1 Candidatus Adiutrix sp.
GGCTTGAGGCTGGCCCGCCACGATCTTTCGGCCACTAACCTGGCCAATATGGACACGCCGGGCTTCCGGGCCAAACACTTAAAATTCGAAGAAGTTCTGGCCCAGCATCTGACGAAGGAGCCGGGAGCGCTGGAGGCGGTCAACACCAGCGAGAAACACATCCCCACCAAAGACCCGGCCAAAGCTTTCGCCCGGGCTTCCAGCGCGGTCAAATACTCGCCTTACGGGTGGAATGAATATGACGACGATATTTTAGACATCGACAAAGAAATGACGCTTTTGACCAAAAACCAGCTTATTTACAACGCCACGGTTCAGATGTTGTCGAAATCGTTCGAAAGCCTTAAATTCGCCATGGGCAGCGGAGGAGGAGCATAATCATGGATTTTCTGAACTCTATGGACATAAGCCAGTCAGGCTTGACTTCCCAGCGCCAGCGCATGAACCTGGTGGCTATGAACCTGAGCCACATCAACACCACCCGCACCCCCGACGGCGGCCCCTATCGCCGCAAGGTGGCCATATTCGAAACGGCGCCTTATTTCAGCGGCGCGCGCGGCGTTCGCCCGCGCCTGGAGGGAGAGCTGCAGGATTGTCAGGTGCGCGAAGTCATGGAAGACCGTCGCGACTTCAAGCTGGTTTACGACCCCTCTCACCCTGACGCCGACGAGTTCGGCTATGTGCTGATGCCCAATATAAACGTGGTGGAGGAGATGGTGGGCATGATCTCCGCCAAGCGCAGCTATGAAGCCAATATCGCCGCCGCCACGGCCGCGCAGAGCATGGCCCTGAAATCACTGGAACTGTTGAAGTAACATCCGCGCCCAAAGGAGTCGGCCATGTCCATAGGTCCCATACAACCCGTTTCCTCTCCGGCCCTTGAGTTGTCTCCAGCCAGTAAGGCGGAAGCCCGTCCCGGTTTCGCCGAGCATCTGAAGGCGACCCTGACGACGGCCAACGACCTGCAGCACAAATCCGCCACCGCGCAACAGGAGCTGGCCACAGGCCGGAACGGCAATATTCACGAAACCATGATCGCCATGGACAAAGCCGACGTGTCTTTCCGCATGGTGATGGCCGTTCGCGACAAAGTCGTTGCCGCTTACCAGGAAGTCATGCGTATGCAGGCCTAAGGCCCTTCACGCGGCCGCCCGCTCGTCGGGCGGCGCTTCTTAAGGATGTTTGCCAGACGCATCCTCTAAAGAACAAATCACTCCTCATTCCGTCACCCCGGCGGAGGCCGGGGTCCATCTTCCCGCATGGGCCGGACAGACCGCCCCGGCCGACCAACCCCCTGCGGCGGCGGGCCTTTCTTTTTCCCTATAACTGTCTGGAAATTTCACCCCGGCCAAGGCGGAGCCCTTTTTTATCTTCCGTAGGGGCGAGGGCGGTTGCCCTGTCAGCCCGCCCTCTTAGTCGGCCGGGGTTTACGTTGGCCCCGGGCTAATAAAGGCATGGGTCCCGGCCTCTGCCGGGACGACGAGGAGAGAGATCGCCTCAACTGTTAATTTCACTGTTAATTTCGCCGACGGCGGCGATTAAGCCGCTCATCTGGAGAATTATTTTATCGGTGTATATCCTGTTTTCTCTATGATCTGCTGCCCCTGTGGTGATAGAATCCAGTCTATAAACAGCTTGGAGTCGCCCTCTGGCTCGCCAGCCGTTACGGCGTAGAAATCGACAATAAAAGGGTACTCGCCGTTTCTGATATTCTCTATCGAAGGCTCCACCCCGTTTATCCTCAATATTTTAGCCTCATGGTTGGCATACATCGATGTGGCAAAGTATCTGTAAGAATATCCTATAGCCGGTCGCACCCCTTGCCGCTCCACCGATATCTGCTTCATCAAACTGTTTGTGCCGATTAAGCTCGCGTCAGGCAGCGGCTGGGGCGCCTGTATCGGCAATTCACCCATAATATTTTGCAGCCCGGTCTGACTGCCCGAGCCTTCGGGGCGTTGAAAGGCGATTATTCTCCCGCCGTCAGGCCAGCCGAGAGTTCCCCAGTTCGCGGTTTTGCCGGAATATATGTTGCGTATTTGCTGATAGGTAAGATTATCTATGGGGTTATTCTTGGCCGCTAAAAACACAAACGCTTCTCGGCCAATGGGAGTAAACTGCAAATCGTATCCAGCGCCTCGGGCTTGAGCGAGTTGCTCCCTGGAGGCAATCGCGACGAAAACAATATCCCTCTCGCCGGACATGATGGCCTTATAGGCGCCGCGGGTATTGGCGCACAAAACATAACCCGGCGAAAAATGATCTTTATCGTAGACCGCCTCAGCCAAGGCCGCGTAAACCGGGTAAAGGGCGGTGGCCCCATCAAGCCTGGGCAAGTGCGCATTTAGCGCCAAAGTGGATTCTTCGTCGAGTTTCGCCGTTTTTGCGCCTTCGGAAAATGGGGCATAGGCGGATAGATCAGGCTTGGCTTCCGCGCCTTCCGGTATGATCATATTTACCCACCAGTCGCCCCGCAACGCCACGGGAAAAAACGTGACAGAAAAGATGGTGAGCAGAGCCGCCGCAGTTGAAACGGGGGCAAACCGCCGGGAGTGTCTCATCCACAAAATAGCGCTTATTCCGCCCGCCGCCATTATCAGCAAAACAACGGGAATCATTCCGATAAAATTATCAATATCGCTAAAAGCCCTGAAATATTCGAATCTGTGTAATAAATATCCACTCGTAACCCAGGCGAAAAGCGTAATAGCCGCCCGGATTACCATCCATATCACTTTACTCATAATACAGCCGATAACTACATGTGTAAGAGGAAAGAGCCGTTCGTCAAAGCAAAAAATAAGGCCACGATGCCAACTATGCCGCCGCACAGCGGCGCTGAAATTACAATAATAGAAATTATTTTCCCTACAACGCCTATCCTCTTTTTCCCCAAGCATAGGGCAAAAATTGCTGTGAGCATACCGGCAATCGGCGAAAGCATAGTGACGGCCAAAAAGAAGGCCTGCGCCCCCCCGCTAACTACAGCGCTGATGATGCCGGTTAAAATTGGAACAAGAAAAGTGAGCGTTAGCGCGACATAGGGCAAAAGGCGCCCTTTTAGCGGCTCAGCGGCCGCCGAATTTCCATCAAAATGCTCCTGCATAATATTTCCTCAAATTCGGCCCTGGTTAGTAACCTAAAATCCCATCAAGCGTAACTTATGATTCGTAAGAAATCCCGGAGGCATCCAAAATTTTTCCCTGGCCCATGAGTTCGGCGGCGACGATGCCGTCCATCCAAGGCTGACGCCCGGCGCCTGCCGCAACTTTGGGCGGAGAAGCTGTTTTGGCCACTTCGCGCTTGATCAATTCCCGCATAGCCTGGGACGAAAGCAGGCCTTTTTCATCGGCGGCTTTGGCCAGGCTGTCCGGCAAATCCAGTTCAAAAGCGATCCGGGGCATATTTACATCCTCCATAAAATAAATATAGTATAACAAATATGACTTTGGAATTAAAGCCGCATAACAGAGCCTAAAATACCGCGCGCTTGTTTTTATGCGGCGAGATTTGTTTTCCGCTTTCAACGTCAAGCCTCAGGAGGATGGTCATGAAAGTAGTCGCTGTTCTGGGAAGTCCCCGCAAGGAATCGAATTCCGCCAAACTGGCGGAGGCGGTTTTAAAAATCAGCGCCGCCCAGGGCGCGGAAATCAGGCGGTTTTGGTTAAACGACTTAAAATTCAAAGGCTGCCAGGC
>JAISRV010000266.1 GCA_031273445.1 Candidatus Adiutrix sp.
CCAACGCCTACATCCATGTGGTCAATCAGGACGGGGAGAAGGAAATCGCCCGCTTTGATCTCTCCGAAGACATGAGCACTGAAACGGCGGTCATCTTCGGCGAAGTCTACCGTCACGGCGGCGAGTGGAAATTCAAAGCCGTGGGCCAGGGTTTTTCCGGCGGCCTGGGGCCCCTGGCCAAAAATTTCGGCGTCAACGTCTAATCCGGCCCCTCGCCAGGCAAAAATCACATTTTTTGCCTGGCTACGGTCAGCCCCGACAAGGCTCCAAACTAATTATGAAAAGGCGTGTCTATGAGCGACAAATACGAAATACTGCATGAAGGCGCCTTTCCCATCGTCAAATATAGGCTGGCGATGAATGAAAGGCTCAAGGCCGAATCCGACGCCATGATCGCCATGAGTTCGACCATTGACGTAGAAGGCAAGATGGAGGGCGGCGTCCTGCGGGCCATCACCCGCAAGATGGCCGGGGAATCGTTTTTTTTCCAATATCTCACGGCCAAGCGCGGGCCGGGCGAAGTGCTGTTCGGCCACGCGATTCCAGGCGGGATCATTGATGTCGACCTTGACGGCTCCTATGAGCTGAAAGTTCAGAAAGACGGCTTCCTGGCGGCCACAGAAGGCGTCGAGGTGGACACTAAAATACAGAGTCTCGGGCGGGGGCTTTTTTCCGGCGAAGGCTTTTTTATCCTCAACGTCAGAGGCAAGGGCGTCGTTTTTCTCAGCAGTTATGGGGCCATCCATCCCGTCAACCTGGAGCCCGGCGAACAGATAATCGTCGACAACGGCCATCTTGTGGCCTGGTCGGGCCATATGAACTACGCGATAGAGAAAGCCTCGAACGGCTGGATATCAAGCGTGACTTCCGGAGAAAGCCTGGTCTGCCGCTTTACTGGGCCGGGCATCATTCTCATCCAGACCCGCAATCCCGGCGGCTTTAAGAGCTGGCTCCGCGGCCTTGGCCTGGCCGGCTCGAAATAAATGGAACGCCGGGTCTGGCTAAACCACTGGTTCAGCACGGCTTACCATATTATAAACATGATCAGGGAAGACGCCTATTTCCGCGTCGTCGGCAGCGGCGCCGACGCCCATCGCGTCTACCGGGCGGTCTGCGACGAATGGCATGAGGAGCCGCCTTGGCGGGACGGCCGGCAGTATGTTAATTTTTGTCTGGAGTTCTGCGCCTCGCGTAAAATTGACGTATTTGTGCCCCAAAGGGGCCTTCAGGACATTTGCGGGCGTCTGGCCGACTTTGAAAAAGCGGGCGTCAGGGTTTTGCTGGAGGCCGACTATGGGCTCGTCTCCACCCTGAACGACAAGGCGGCTACCTATGAATTCTTCCGGGGAACGAAGCGGGAGGGGCAAGCCGCGGAAGCGGCCGGGGCCGGCGAAACTCTGGCCCGGCATCTGCCGCCCTATCGGGTGGTTAATGACGCGGCCGGCTTCCGGGCGGCCTATGCCGAACTTAAGAGGCCCGATAACCGGCTCTGCCTGAAATTCTCCCGGGACGTCGGGGCGGCCAGCTTCCGGGTGATCGACGACCGGCTGGAGCGTGATCTGGCCCTGGCCGTCGGGGCTAAAATTTCATATGCGGCCGCCGAAAGAATTCTGGCCAATATGGGCTCGTTTCCAGACCTGATGGTCATGCCCTATCTGACGGGGCGCGAGGTGAGCGTCGACTGCCTGAAAAACCCCGGCGGCGATATCTTCATACCGCGCTTCAAATCCGGCGGTAGGCTCGAGACCATAGAATATGACGAAGAGATTATTGAAATCTGCGAAAACATTCAGAAGCGGCTGGCCTTTGAACAACCCTACAACATCCAGTTCAAATATCATGACGGCCTTCCGTATCTGCTGGAAATAAACGCCAGAATGTCCGGCGGCCTTCACCTGTCTTACGCCGGAACAAAAATCAACATCCCCAACATCGCCGTCAACAGATTGATCGGCATAAACAAAAAGGCCGTCTGGGACAAAACCGGAAGCGCGGTATCCTATGTGGAGACGCCGGTCGTTCTGAGCAGACCCCGGCGCTAGACGGAACGGCCGAAAGCGGGATGATTTATAGCTTAACTCTCTGTCCGGTTTTTGGGCGCCATTATACTGTCCAGTTTTTGGGTTCCATTATAGTGTATATGCCTGTAGCCAGCATTCCATAAAATCCGGCCAGAAGCAGAAATATGGCGAACCGCATCGGCCAGACTCGTTTCATTCCCCACAGGCGTTTGAGCCTGAACGGCGCATACCAGGCTGAAAAAGCCAGCAATGACAGGCATACTATCGTCATGAGCATGATGCATATCCTCCGGTTGACTACTTTTTGAAAATTATTTTTTCGCTTCGCTCCGTCGCCCCTCTCCGGGGGCGACCAGCTTTAAGCCGCCCGGGTTTCGCCGGCGGCCTGGGCCAGTTGGGCGTCGCGGCTGAAATTGGCGTAATGCCGGTTGACTTTTTCAATGTAGCGGCGGGTCTCGGCGGGCAGGGCGCCGCCGCCGCCGAAACGGTCGAAGTTGCCCGGGCCCCAGTTGTAGGAGGCCAGGGCTTTGTTTATGTTGCCGCCATGCCGGTCGAGCATTTTTTTAAGGTAGCGGGCCCCGCCCCAGATATTTTCGACAGGGTTGAAGGGGTCGCCGACGCCCAGCTCCCTGGCCGTTCCGGGCATGAGCTGCATCAGGCCCTTGGCCCCGGCCCGGGAAACGGCTTTGTGATCGAAATTCGATTCCGTCTTGATGACGGCTTTGACCAGATTGGCGTCCAACCCCAGGGCCAGCGAGACCTTGTCGACGATTTTGTCTATCACGCCCGGGGCAGGCTGGTCCGCCGGGCCGGCCGCTTCGTCCGCCTTCCTCCGCCGGCCGGCCGACAGGCTCGCTTCGTCGGCCCCGTTCAGGCCGGCGTCGCCGGCGGCCGCCTCGGCCGCCGCCTTACGGGCCGTCTCGGCCGCGCCGGCCACGCCGGACTTTGGCGGCCGTCTTAAACCGTAGGCCCTGGCCCCCGCGCTTTCCGTTATTTCAGATAAATCAACGCCGTCGCGCAGAAAACCGCTTTTTTGCCGCCAGGAGTTCATCTGCGCCTGGTTGAAAATTCTGCCCGTCTCCAGCCCGGCCGGCCCGGGATTTTTGCCCGGCAGGAGATTGCCGAAATTGCCCGAGCTGACCAGGGCCTCAATATTCGCGCGGCCCACCAGGTCGGCGCCGCCGCTCCGCCCTGTTCCCGTCAGGCCCGCCGTCATTTCATTGCGCATATTCAAGGCCCTGAGGCGGGCCAGGCTGCGCGCCGTTTCCTGGCTGATCCGTTCTTCATAGGGCTGATCGGCCTGTTGGGCCTGTGATTGGGCCAGGGCGACGAGTTCCTGAAAGGAGAGGCCGCCGGGGCCCAGGGTCGGGGATATGTCGTCGTCCGGCCTCAGGCGGTCGGCCCAGCCCAGGCCGCTATTGATGGCCTTCCGCCCGGTCTGCCCCGACCTTATAGAGTCCATACGCAGTTGAGTGATGTCGTTTAGGCTCATATCGTTTCTCCCTTCGGTCAAAGCGGCGCTTTGGCCAGAGGTTAATTGCAAGTAATATGCCATAAAAGCGCAACGGAATCATGACGCCTTGCGCCGCGCTTTTTTTAAAGCCGTTTTTAGTGTAGAATCCGGGCATGGCTGATCGCGGTTCGTCAAATATGCCAGACCGCCCGGCGGGCTTCGCGGCGGATTTTTTCCCGCCCTCGGCCGGCGGCGGGAGGCGCCT
>JAISRV010000270.1 GCA_031273445.1 Candidatus Adiutrix sp.
GGCGCCAACCCCGCCTCTCTGTCCGGCTATATTCATTTTATCGTGGGCGGCCGCTCGGTCTCGCGCGCGCGGGTCGCCGCGCAGATAGACCTGAGCGTCCCGGCCGTGGTGGCGGCGCGTCCCCTGTCGCGCGGGCACGTTCTGGCCGAGGGGGACCTGCGTCTCGGCCAGGTTCCTTTCGCCCAGGCCAAAGAGGCTCTGACCGACCCCGCCGCGCCCCTCGGCAGCGCCCTCAAGTTCAATGTGGCCGCCGGGGAAGTCGTCGGCGAAAGCCATCTGACTAAGAGCATGATAGTGCGGCGCGGCGAGGCCGTGACCATGATCGCCCGGCAGGGCGGCCTGAAAGTGACCGCCGCCGGTCAGGCCCGGCAGGACGGCGCCCTGGGCGACGTCATCTCCGTCACCAACCTTTCCAGCAAAAAAAACGTCTCCGCCCGCATCATCGGGCCCCACACGGTTGAAATAATTTTTTAGACGGTCAAAGCAGTCGCCCCCGGAGAGGGGCGACGGAGCGAAGCGACTGGTTGAAAGGCCGATAAACTCGCTCGCCAGGCAAAAATCACATTTTTTGCCTGGCTACGACTCCGCCAGTCAAGCCGATCATTTACATTTAGAAAGGCATATAAATATGATGGAATTGCCGCTGAAAATGACGGCCGAACCCCGCGCCGGCCATCGCGTCGCGCGCTTCATGCGCGATGCGGCCCTGATCCTGATTTGCGGCCTGGGCCTGGCCGCCTGCGACCCCTACACCATCGGCTACGGTCACGCCGACCCGCCCAAGCCTGTCGAACTGCCGTCGAACCCCATTGAAAAAGCGGCCATAAACGGCCTCCTGGCCAGCTACCGCGAAAGCGCCATGTGGGAGATTCAAAAAGCCAGGGCCCTTCAGAGCGTGCCCGTGGCCCCTACGGCCGCCGTGCTGCGGGAACACGACCCCAAAGAGCTTTATTGCGTCTGCGTTGAATATGAAGCCCGTTACCGAGTGCCCTGGACGACGGCCGACTTCAGCCCCTGGGAACGCACCGTCCGCAACGTCCTGGTCATGAAAACCCAGGCCGACGCCTTCCTGGCCGTCAAACCGATGAACGTCTGCGCCCCTTTCTGCGAATAAGGCAGGGTCAGCTCCCGGATAAGGAACTAACCGCGCAGGAGGCCAGGTTCAGTTCGCCGGCCATGGTCTCGATCCACCTGAGGATGAAAAGCGTCTGGGTTTCGTCGGCCTGGCCTCCGCCGATGTTTCTCAGGTTCGCGGAGCGAACCAGCAGCTCAAAACGCGCCCAGTCCGCCCCCACCTCCACCGCCAGGCGATAGACCGGGGCTTCGTCGGCGTTTTTCCCGGCCTGCCGCTGGGCTTCGCCCCACAATTCCGGCTCGAGTTTTATCCAGTAGAGGCGTTCCAGGCCTGAGCCGTCGGCGTGCTCGTCGAGATAGGCGATCACGGCCTCGACTTCGGCCGCCATAAGTTCGTCAATCAGAATTGAACGCATGATCAGCCCTTCTTTCCGTTTTTTCGCCAATAAATGACGGAGTCGGTCACTGACCAGAACCAGACGGCCAGAAGCGGCATGAACAGCCAGATCAGGTCGCCGGCCATCGGGCTAAGGGCGTTCTGGACATCGCTGAAGCCGAGTTTTCGGCCCGCGGCGGCCTGGGCCATGAGTTGGGGCATGACGCGGGAAAGATCGCTTCCGGCCTTGACCACGGCCACCGGCAGCCACAAAAGAAGGCTGCCGGCCATAAGCGCCCCTTTGGCCGGGCGTCCGGTCAAAAGTTGCCCCAGGCCGGGCAGAACCCCCGCGGACAGTAACAGCGCCTTGGCCGGACTGACGCCGGCAGGCTGAGGGTTCGCGGGGGCGGTCATTTTTTCAGGCTCTTGAAAACGTCGGCGGCGGCGTCGAGAGCGTTGTCGATGTCGTCGGGAATCATGCCGGCGGAAGTAAAGCAGCATTCAAACTGGCTGGGGGCCAGCCAGAAGCCCCGGGCCAACATGCCGCGCCAGAAGGCGGCGTAAAGCCCGACGTCGCTTTTCAAGGCCGAAGCGTAGTCGAAGACCGGCCCCGCGGCGAAAAACAGGGTGGACATGGAGCCGATCTGGTTGCCGCAGACGGCCAGTCCGTTTTCCCCGGCCAGGGCCAAAAGCCCGGCGGACAGCCGTTCGCTGGCCTGTCTGATGCGGCTGTAAATCGAGGTTTCGGCCATGAGATGCTCGATGGCGGCCAGGCCCGCGGCCACGGCCAGGGGGTTCCCGGAAAGGGTGCCGGCCTGGTAGACGTCGCCCAGGGGGGCCAGGTGTTCCATGACCTCGCGGCGGCCGCCGAAGGCGGCCAGGGGCAGGCCCCCGCCGATTATTTTCCCGAGGAGGGTCAGGTCCGGCTTGATTTTAAAGTGGGCCTGGGCGCCGCCCAGGCCCAGGCGGAAACCGGTTATGACCTCATCGCAGATGAAAAGGGCGCCATAACGCCTGGTCAGGTTCTCTATGGCCGGCAGAAAGTCGGGTTGGGGCGGAACCACGCCCATATTTCCGGCCACCGGCTCCACGATCACGGCGGCTATTTCCGGGCCATGCTTTTCAAAAACGGCGGTCAGGGCTTCCACGTCGTTGTAAGGCACGGTCAGCGTCAGTTCGGCCAAGG
>JAISRV010000364.1 GCA_031273445.1 Candidatus Adiutrix sp.
ATAATTTTCCGGCTGGCTGAAGCGGACTTTAAGGCCGGGTTTCAGCGCCGAAGCCGTCTTCGAAGCTTTTATGATATGCTCGACCTCTTCGGCGGAAAAAAGATGGCTGAACTCATAGCCGGGATTCAGGATCAAAGGGCGGCCGAAGCCGACGGCCATCTTGAGAAAATCCATCCCCAGGAAGGTCATATAAGGCGCGCCCTCCTGTCCGGCGGCCCGGTTGAGCAGCTCCAGGGAAGAGAAAAACGGCGCCGCCGGGCCTTCGAGGGCGGGATGGGTCCAGGCGGCGAAGGAAAGTTTATCCCCAGCGGTCAGCTTCAGCCGCTTTTCTTCCGTCCGGCCTTCCTCCGGCGTTTCGCCTTCGCCGCCCAGGGCGTAGACTTTGGCGTTGATCAGCGCGTTATAAAAGGCGGGGCGATCGCCCGGGTTTTGCATGGCTTTCTGAAGCGCCGCGCTGAGGCGGTCTTTAGGGACGAGCGAAGCCAGTATGGAGGCCACCTCGGGCGGTTTGAAATCTTTGGCGCCGTCGGGCGTGGTCATGACCAGCGTAGCTTCGCCGGCCATTTTGAAGAGGTCTATGACCGGAATCAAAACGTATGATTCGTTTTCGCCCAGCGTTTCCTTCAGAGAGCCGGACGTGGCGAAAAAAGGCATGGCCAGCGAGCCGTCCTTCTGCGTCCATTGCTTTATATGGGTATGGGGCTCTCCGCCGTTGGCGCCTTTACTCTCTTTTTCTCCGGCCACATATACTTTTGAAGCCATTAGAAGCCGGTAGAAATCAATCCGCGCTTCCGGGTCGGTTATGGCTTTTTTCAGGGCCTCTTCCAGGCGGCGTCCCCCATCTGTCATCATTTCTCCTCTTTTGCTCAAGGGGCGGAGGGCCAAGGCCGGTTCTTCCCCGTTAGTGATCCGGAGCGGGAAACATCCGGCCTTTCCGCCGGGCGCCGCGGAGCGTGAATACCGCTGGTTATTGTATCGGTTAAAGCTGCGGGGAGTCAATATTTAAATGCGCCGCGTCAGGAGGCCGGCGCCCTGTATGGACGCGCCGCCGGTCTGGAGGAGGGGATTCAGGCGCCGCGGGGCCGCTTTATTTATTGGCGACCACGGCCATGCGCACGGTGTTGCGCCCTTCGCGCTTGGCCTGGTAGAGCGCTTTGTCGGCACGGTCGATAAATGTTTTGAGGTCCTCTCCGGGAACGTATTGGGCCACCCCGGCGCTGACGGTCACCGGCAGACGCTCGCCGCCCGCGGTGATGTCGGCGTCTTGTATGGCCAGGCGTATTTCCTCGGCTTTGAGCGCCGCCTGATGCAGATTCAGCCGCGGGCACATCAGCAGAAATTCTTCGCCGCCCATTCGCACGGCCATGCCGTCTTCTTCGCCGGCGGCGCGGATGGCGGCGGCGCAGATGACCAGAACCTTGTCGCCGTGAACGTGCCCCCAGGCGTCGTTTATGCGTTTGAAAAAATCCAGGTCCAACATAATGGCCGAAAGGGGCAGGGCTTTTTTCGCGGCCAGATTCATAAGGCGGGGAGCTTCGGCATGAAAATGCCGGCGGTTGTAAAGTTTGGTCAGTTCGTCGACCAGGGCCAGGGTGGTCTGGTTTTTCAATTCCGCCTTCAGTGAGGCAATAATCTGGTTGGCTTCGCTTATGCGCGAAAAAAGGTCGTCGTTGGCGGCGAGGGCCGTTTCCGTCTCGCTCAGCAACTCGTCCAGCAGCGGCTGCAGCTCGTCGGGGGTGGCGACTTCGGTCATCTGTTTTGAACTGTCGGTGAGGATTTTCTGGTAATGACTGGTCTGGGTGAAAGCCATGGAAAGGCCGTTTTCCAGCTCCGCGCTCATGTCTATGAAGTCGGCGGCGGCTTTGCTTATGGCCGCGGCCTTCATTTCAAAGGCTTCGCTGTTGTAGAAGTGGTCATAAAGGCGCATGGACAATTTGCTGTAAAATTTGGCGTTGTGATCCAGAAGTTCGTTTATGGTTTTATTGAGGGTCGGGTTGGAATAGAGAAGATAATCGTAAAAAAGGCGGTAATTTTTCGGCGAAGCCGGGATTCCGCGCTTGACCATGAAAGGCAGAAGCTTTTTGACCACGGTATATGACTGCGCCAATTCCTCCGTGAGGTCATCGGGCGCTGTATCCGGAAGGGGTATGTCGATGTCGTTCTTGTTCAGCATTGACGCCTGAAGACGCGCCCTGGGCAAAGCGCGGCGCCGTCAGGACGGGTCAGGTCGGAATCTGTTGCGGGGTTCAACATGGGGCCATGAAAGCATCTGCGCGGCCATGGCCGCCCTATGTTTTTCAGGCGGCTATACAAACAAGTATGCCGCTTGTCGCTTAACATTTCGTATAATAATAGCATGAGACGTAAAAGGCCGCAAGGAAAAAGTGGCCGCCTGGCCCCCGCGGCCGTCCGGGCTTTAGACCGGCCCTTTGAGGTCGATGGGCCTGATGGCGGACGCCCGTCCGTCCGCTTCAAAATCTATGATTACGCCGTTTAAGCGGGCGCCTTTGGAGGCGGGTTCGAATTTTGACGGGCGGCCGGTGAGGAACCCGGGCAGAACGCTCTCGCGGCTCATGCCTATGATGGAATTATGAGGGCCGCACATGCCGACGTCCGTCATATAAGCCAGGCCTCCCGGCATAATGGCGGCGTCGGCCGTCGGCACATGGGTGTGGGTGCCCACCAGGGCGCCGAGGCGGCCGTCGAGATGCCAGGCCAGGGCTCTTTTTTCGCTGGTGGCTTCGGCATGAATGTCGATTAAGGTGACGGCGGCGCCGGCTTCTTTCATTTCTTTCAAAATCACGTCGGCCGTTCTGAAAGGGCAGTCCAGGCTCATATTCATGAACACCCGGCCCAACAGGTTGCCGACGCCGACTTTGATTCCGCCCGGCGTCTCCGCCATGGTCCAGCCGCGGCCCGGGGCCTGGCCCGGATAATTGGCCGGCCGCACCAGGCGCCTGTCGGAATCAAGCCGGCTCTCCAGGGCCTTGAAGCGGAAAGTGTGGTTGCCGCCGGTCAGCACGGCTATGCCGTAATTAAAAAGCTCTTCGGCTTCGTCGGGGTTCAGCCCCAGGCCTCCGGAGGCGTTTTCGCCGTTGGCGATGACCAGGTCGACTTCCTCGCGCCCCGCCGCCTGGGGCAAATAATCGCGGACCATCAGGCGTCCGGGCCGTCCGAAGATGTCGCCCAGAAATAATAGTCTGGTCATTTTTCCTCTGATGCTCAGGCGGTTTTTTTGCCCCTGGCCAGCGAAGCCAGAACGCCCAAAAGGCACACAGGGGCGAAAATGGAAAAACAAACCGTCGCGGCGTCCATGAATAAGGGATATTTATCGGGCGTAATTTTGCCGTCGCCGATGATCTG
>JAISRV010000372.1 GCA_031273445.1 Candidatus Adiutrix sp.
CAGGCACTCCTTTTCGGCCAGGGCCTGAAGCTCGGCCGCCAACTTGTCCCTGGAAGCCGCGCCGGACGCTCCGGCCGCGGCGGAAGCCGAGGCCTCGGGCCAGGGGCGCCCCAGACGGCTCCGGAAAAATTTTTCCAACGTCAGGTGCAGGACCGTCCCCTCTTCGCTGCCGGGCCATTCCTCCAAAGACGGGCCGTCGCAGTCAAGCTCGAGGGCTTCGCCCCACCAGAAAGCCAAGGGGCATTCGGCAAAGGAAGAAAAAAAAGCCGCCCGCAGGAGAGGGCTTTCGTTATGCCGCGCCAGGGCGTCGAGCCAGCGCCTGACCGCCTCCGGTCCGGGTCTGGCGACGCGGCGCATTCCGGCCCAGATTCCGCTCCGGCGTCTTAAGCTTTCCAGGCCCTCGACCAGGCGCCGGTCGCCCCGCAGTTCCGCGGGCCAGTCTTCCGGCCTCAGGGCCGCCAGATTGGCCCACAATTCATCCGGGCCGCGCGCCGCCTCCAGCGGCGGGGGCACGGGCCAGGCGCGGCTTTCCTCAAAAGGTCTTTCCTCAGGCGCGCGTTCCGACCATAAATCCCTGAGCGACTCGATCAGCGGCGAAGGCAGGGCCGGGCGGCCGGACATGTCGGCGGCGCTGTAATAAAGCCAAACCCGCTCCCGCGCCTGCCCCAGGGCCGCGGCCAGCATGAATTCCTCCTGGCGGTAACGGTCGGCCGGGCCGCTCCACAGGGCCCGGCCGAGAGCCGTTCGAGACAGCGCGCTGATGAATTCGTCGGGCCACCAGCGGCTTTCAGGGCCGGTGCGGGGGAAAACGCGCTCATTGAGCCCCAGGCAAAAAATTTCATCGAACACGCCGCCATGCAGATCGTAGTAATTGAGAACCCAGACCCGGCCTTCCGGATTGGCGTCATAGACCAGGCGGCGTTCCTCCGTTATTTTCGTCAGCCACAGCCGAAAAGAGGCCAGGCCGACCGCGGGGGCGTGGGGAGAATTCAGCGCCGCCTCCAGCCGCTCCAGCTCCTCTTTAAAGGCGAAAGCGGCCGAAAGATCGGCTTCGCGCATGTTGACCGGGCTCAGCGGGGCCAAGTCCAGATCGCCCGGCCAGCCCGCCTGGTTTAAAAAGGCCTTGAAGCGCCCGATAAAGGTCGGCCAATCCCGGGCCTCCTCCAGCCGCCGGCCCGCCGTCTTTAACATCCGCACCGCCTCCAGCAGCGCGCGGGCCTCAGCGGAAGCCGCTTTGGCCAAATTGTCCTCAAAACCGCCGCCGGCCCGGTCGTCGGTCACGCCTGAGGCCAGGGCCAGGCGCCGCCAGAAGGCCGGGTCGCCTTCGGCCAGCCGAAAGTAGGGGGAGGCCAGAAGGCGCATCACCCGCGGCCTTTCCCAGTGCGAAGACCACAGGGCCAGAAGGTCCAGGGCCGCGCGCGCCGGCCCCTTTTCCCCCAAAATTTCGCCGCGCCGCAGATGAAAAGGCAGGCCGAAGCGGCGGCTGACGTCGTCGATCAAAGAGGCGTAGGCCTCCATATCCGGCACGACCAGGGCCAGATGATGCGGCTCATGACCCTGGACGGCCAAAGCCTTGAGGCGGCGCGCGGCCTCTTCGACTTCATGGTAGGGAGTGGGCGCCCGGACTATATTGAGGCGGTCCCCGGCCGGAGGCGGGTCGGCGAGGCGGTAGGCCGGCGGGGCCAGAAGCATCTCGGAGGCATAGGCCAGCGCGGGTTCGGAAGCGGGCGGCCCTTCGGAAAATTCAAGCAACGCGTCAGGCCCGTCCGCCGCGCCCCGCTCCACTTCCCTGACGGCGCGCAGGAGGTCAAAGCCGGAGGAATGGTCCAAATCTTCATTGCGCACCCAGGCGGGAAGGTTGAATTTTATCTCCACCTGACGCTGGCTCATCAGGGCGGCCAAAAGCCCGCTTTCAAAAGGGGAAAAACGCTGGGACCACCGGCAGACGATTTTTTCCGCCCCGACCAGGGCTCGAAATTGACGGCCCGCCCGCAAATCCTCCAGGATGCGCCGGCGTTTGGCGAAGCGGTCAGCGCGCCCCAGGGCGGCCAGGGCCGCGTCGTAACGGCGCCCCAAGGCGGCCAGGGCCGTGGAAAAAGCGGACGGAGGAAAGGCGGCCAGTTGATCCCAGCTTATCCCGGCAAGCCTTAAGCGGTCGAAGCCGTCGCCCAGGCCGTCGGCCAGTTCGCAGAGAAGCGTCGAATCAACGGCCGGAAGAGGCCGCGCTCCCGTTTCGCCGGCCTCCGGGCCGCTTTTTGTTTTGAGGCCCAGAGCCGGCAGCAGCCGCGCGGCCAGTTCCGACAGAAGGAAACGCCGCTCCAGCTCGTCCGCTTCCGCCGGCGCCAGTTCATCGGCCAGAAGGTTTTCCAGGGAACTGAAAGTGTGAATGCGCGGGGCCATGACCACCCGAAAGCCGTCGACGTCGGCGCGCAAAAAAGCTTCCCGCAGCTGAAATTTCGCCAGTTCGCCGGGAACCAGCCACAGTTCGCCGGGGGGAAAGAAAGAGGCCCGGCGCGCGGGGGCCGAGCCTGATTCCTGGAGGCCCGGCCAGACGGTCAGACATTGCGGCAAGTCATCAGGCAAAAGACGTGATCCTGTCATTTCCAGAAAGCCGCGACCGTATTCACGTCCGGGCCGTTTTCAAGCCTGATCGCAATGTGATAGATCTGGGCGGACTCGGGCAGCTCAAAGTCCGGACGGCCGCTGACGACCACAGGCGGCCCGAAATCCATCTCAAAACCATGCTCGGACCACTCGGCCCCGGTCAGCCCGATGATGATGTTTAAAAGCTCGCTCAAAATATCGGCGGGCCCGTCCGGTCGCTCAAGCGGGGCTTCGCCCAGGCCGAAATGGTCGGCCAGGGCCTTCATCAGGGGCCCGGCCTCCGCGGCCGTGACGAAGCCGCAGACGACGCCGCCGGATATGGCGCCGTCGTCCGCGGCCGTCCCGCTGAAGGGGATGCCGACCGCCAGTTCACAGACCGGGGGCTTTGCGTCCGAAGCGCCGCCGCCGTCGACTTTGATTCCGCGGGTTTTGATCCCGCTGGCGCCTTCAATCACGTCGGCGGCGTGACGGCCGAAAATTTCGGCATAAATCCGCTTCATAAAACCTCTTTCGACCGCGCCGCGGCCAGCGAATCATCTGGTGAAATCATACTAAAAGCCCGGGCCCCGGTCAAGGCCGGCGCGGCAGGCGGGAAAGGCTTCTATTTTTTGCTTCACTTTCCCGGCAAAATACTATATATTGTGCCTTCGTATCACTACGAGGCCATAAATTGAAGACGCGCCCGCAAGCGGCCCTAAACATTTTAAAAACGAGGCGAAAAGAGATGAGCGACACAGTGGAGCAATCCTGGCGAATTCTGGATGAATACCTGACCGGCACCCGTTACGCGGTCCGCAAGCCGGGAACCGGGGCGCCGGCGGAAAAAAATTTTCAGGACATCATCGACAACCGCATCATCCCCAAATTACGCGCCCTGGAAAGCCCCA
>JAISRV010000417.1 GCA_031273445.1 Candidatus Adiutrix sp.
CGGGGGTAAAGCCGTTATCCATCGCCGCGGCGTAAACAATGGGCTTGAAAGAAGAGCCGGGCTGGCGTTGACTCTGGGTGGCTCGGTTGAACTGGCTTTCGCTGAAGTCGCGTCCTCCGACCATGGCCTTGACGTCGCCGTTTAAGGCGTCCATGCTTAAAAGGGCCGCCTGGAGATCCGTTCTTTGCTCCAGGGACATCTCCAGTCTTTCCGCCAGGCCCGCGTTCTGGGCCAGAACGGCGGACAGATCCCGCGAATCGCCACCCGCCTCCGCCGCTTCATCTTTTTTCGGAGCGGCTTCCTCAAGAAGGCGCACCCATACCACATCGCCCCGGCTGAAGCGGCCCTTGATGGATCCTTTAAGCGCCCAGGAGAGGTTATTTTTGGCGATATGGCCGTGATAGGGGCCGACGCGCACGGCGAGCGCCGCGTTTTTATCATCTACTTCCATGACCACGGCCTGGTAGAGGCGGTCGGGCTTAAGCCCTCCGGCGGGAAGTTTTTTTTCCTCTTCCGAGATGAAGGCGGCGATCTGCTCTTCCAGCTCCATATGAGTCACGGGGCCTTTGAAGCCGCGCCGGCGGGCGTATTCCCACAGCCCACGGGCCACGGCCGCGTCGGCGGCCTTCTGGGCCTCGATATTGACGGTGGCGTAAATCTTCCAGCCATCGTTATAGAGGCTGTCGGCCCCGTATTTTTCCTCAAGAATGCGGCGCACATGCTCGGTGAAATAAGGCGCCACGGTCGTGTTGGGGTTGGGCCAGGAGCCGTTTATGCTCAGAACCTCGTTCAACGCGGCTTCGGCTTCTTCGGTGGTGATGTAGCCCAACTCCTTCATGCGGCCGATGCTGTGGCGCTGACGTTCGCGGGCTTCCTGCGGTTTGGTGAGGGGATTTTTGCCTTCCGGGGAGTGGGCTATGCCCGCCAGCAGAGCCGCTTCGGCCACCGTCAGATGCTCAACGCCTTTGTCGAAGTATGTTCTGGCCGCCGCCTCCACGCCGTAAGCGCCGCGCCCCAGATAGATAAGGTTGAGGTAAAGGCCGATTATTTCTTCCTTGCTCAGGTTGCCTTCAATGCGAAAGGCCAGAATGGCTTCGCGGATCTTGCGGGAGACGGTTTTTTCAGGCGTCAGAATAAGGCCGCGCACCACCTGCTGGGTGATGGTGGAAGCGCCTTGGCTAAGATCGCCCTGGGTGAAGTTGACGTAAGCCGCCCGGATGATGGCTTTGAAATTGACGCCGTGGTGCTGGTAGAATTTGGCGTCTTCCACGGCCAGAAAGGCGTTGACGACCATGGGCGGTATCTCGTTCAAGGATTTTATGATGCGGCGCTCGTGGGAATATTCGCCGACGACCCGCCCGTCGTCGCTATATATATAGGTGATGGTCGGCAGTTCATGGTTCTTGAGCCAGGCCGTGGAGGGCAGATCCTGCGAAAAATAGGCATAGAGCCCGAAGGCGGCGACCAGGCCGGCCAGGCCCAGGCTCGCCGCCAGCCAGAAAAGACCGGCGATAAGGCCGCGCAGCCCGCCGCCGCTTTTTGGAGCGGCGGACCGCCGGATCCTGGTCCTGGCGGCCGTCTTGTTTTTGTCGCCGCCTCCGGCGGATTTGAGGTCTGGCTTTTTCGTGGCGCGGCCGAAACTTTCCATTTCGTCGTCCCAGGCGGCCGGTCCGGCTACATCCAGATCAAGGGCGTAATCAGGGGGTGTGTTTTTTTTGTCGTTCATGGGCTAAAAATTTTCTATAAGTAAAAATTATCAAATGGGCGGAGTTCAGACCCGGCCCGGCTTCAATGAGATTCTATTCTCAACCCTATTAAATGTAAAATGGATTTTATGTGGAAAATTTAGGCGGCAGCCGGCGCGCGCCCCGGGGCACGCGGCCGGGCGCGGCAGGTTAAGCCGGCTGAAATCCGCATTTTGAGCCGACGATTTCGCCTCGCTGCAAGCCGCCGCCAAGGCTACGCCCCACCCACCCAAAGCCGGCGGCGTGGGGAAGGGACGCTCCGCCGATTCGTCCGGGGTCTTAGAAATTGTTGATGCCGCTTAAATCCAGTTCGTTTATGGCCTGACTTAAGGCGTCGCTCAGAACCGTGGCGCCGCCTGCGCCGCCGATGAGTTTAATGCGGTTGGCGGCGGCGCCGGCCTGACTTTTACTGACGGCGGTCTGGTCGCGGAAAATGCGGGAGGTCAGGCTTATTCTGGCCGTCAGATCGCCGTTTTCCACGTCAATGGCCATCTGGTCTATGTCGATTTCCATGGTCAGGTGGGCCTGGGCGCGCTGGCCGGCGACGGCTACGCCCTGAGTCTGGAGTTTACGGGTGACGGCCTCGCGCACGGCCTCTTCGACGTTGAGACCGGTCATGGTTATTTTGGCGCCGTTGGGCATATTGATCTTCAGGTCGAAACGGCCTCCGCCGAGTTCCTGGAAAAGACCCTGAGCCTTGGCGGCGGGGCCGACCAGGTCTTTGATATGCCTTTGGTCGGACACTTGCAAAAGAACCGTAAAGTTTTTCAGGGCGGCGGCGGGGCGCACGTTATAGGTGACTTCCATGGCTTTGTTGCCGCAGGCGGAGATGAAGACGAACGAAAGGGTCAACGCCAGAGAGGAAAATATGCGTTTCATTTTTTGCCTCCGAAGATGGGGAATATTACGGCCGCTCATAACCCCAGGGCCGGGGCGAGCCTGATTTGGCCTCATTTGCGGCCGGCGTAGGCGAAATTAAAGTAATAAAGGATGGCGGCCGCCATAATGGCGTGATCAATGGCGCCGCTTTTGACCAATTCAGGCAGTTCCGCCAAGGGAATGCTCTGAATCTCCAGGTCTTCGTTTTCGTCAAAGGCGGTGGGGCCGACGAGGCGCGCGCCTTCGGCCGCGAAAAAATAGGCGGTGTTGGCGTAGATGGCCGGGTTGGGCCGGAAGGCGGCCATTTTGCGCCAGCTTTCGCTTTCGTAGCCTGTTTCCTCGCGCAGCTCCCGCTGCGCGGCCTGAAGGGGCGACTCCCCCGCGTCCACCACTCCGCCGGGCAATTCCAGGCTCACTTCACGTGAACCATGGCGATACTGCCGCACCAGAAGCGCCTGGCCGTCGACGGTGACCGGGAGAACCTGAACCCAATCCGGAGAGTCGATGACGAAAAATTGTTTTTCCTCTCCGTCTTTGGGGGAACGGGTCAGGCGGCGCCTGAGAGAGAAGACGGGCGTCGTCAACGCCTCTTCATCTTTGATCAAGGGCCATGTCTCAATAGTCATAATTCTCTTTCATTCAAACGCGCCCGGGGCGGCTATTGCGCAAACATCAGGCGACGAGGATTTTTTTATGGCGTTTTTTGCCGGCGCGCAAGGTTGCTTCGCCGGCGGCCAGCCATGAAGCGCCCTTGACCGGGGTATTTTCATCCTCCGGCCCGACCTGAGTTTCATTGATGTAGGCGCCGCCTTGACGGATGAGACGACGGGCTTCGCTTTTGCTCTCCGTAAGGCCCGCGAGGGCGAATAAATCGGCTTGAACAGAGTTTTCCAGTTCCGCAAGATTAATTTTTACGGTCGGGAGATCGATCATGGCGTCCGCCATGGTCAGGCCGGCCACGGCGGAGGACGTCTTGACTTCGCCGGCTGGGTCGGAGGCGCCGAAGGTGCGGATAGAGGCCAGATAGGCTTGGGCCGCCTCTTCCGGAGTGTGGCACATAGCCGTGACTTCATAGGCCAGGATTTCTTTGACGCGGTTGACCAGACGGCCGCCGACGAGGGC
>JAISRV010000437.1 GCA_031273445.1 Candidatus Adiutrix sp.
CCGCCGCGCAAGCGCCGAACCTTGCGTCTGGTGCTGGTGCTGGTCAACCTGTTCATTCTGGCCATCCCGGTCTCCGGTCTGTCTCTGTTTCGCATTTATGAGAATGAACTGGTGCGGCAGACCGAAACGGAACTTATCGCCCAGGCGGCCCTGGTGGGGGCCATGTATAAAAACGAGATTCTGGCCGCCGTCGGCCCGAATTACGGCCGCAAAATATCCAACCCCGCCGCCGCTGACGACGGCGGGCGCTTTCGCCTGGCGCCGCCCGTCCTTGATCTTTCCAGGGATGAAATTCTTGGCCGCCGGCTCTCCTACAGTTATTCCCCCTATGACCCCGATCCGGCGGCCGCGGCCGCGGCCGCCAGGCTTGAGCCGGTTTTAAAAGAGGCCGGGCGCACCAATCTTTCCAGCGTCGTCGTGCTGGACTTCAGGGGCATAGTCGTGGCGGGCCAGAGCGGGCACGGGTTGTCCATGGCCGGAAACGCCGAAATTTCCGAAGCCTTGAACGGCCTCCACAAAAGCGTTATGCGGACTCGCGAGCGTCAGCGGCGGCGCGACGCCCTGGTTTCGGCGCAGCGTTATTCAAATTTCCGCGTCTTTGTGGCCGCGCCGGTGATGAACCGCGATCGCCTCCTGGGGGTGGTCTACCTCTCCCGCACCCCGCGCGACGTCATCGACGCCTTAAGCCGAGAGCGGCGGCGCCTTCTTTTGACCGTGGCGATAGTGCTGGGTTTGATGCTGGTGATCAGCCTGGCGACTTCCATCATGATCATCGCCCCGGTCAGGCGCCTGGCCGACGAAGCCACGGCCGTGGCCGAGGGCCGCCGCCAGGGCTTCGGCGACGAACGCCCTCTTATCGCGGTGCGGGAACTGGCTGATCTGCGCGCCGTCGTCGCCGACATGGCCGAGCGGCTCCGGCGGCGTTCCGACTACCTGAAGGCTTTCGCCGACGGCGTTTCCCACGAATTCAAGACCCCTCTGACTTCGATAAAGGGGGCTCTGGAGATTATCGGCGAGCATGGGCGAACCATGGCCCCGGAGGTGCGGGAGCGCTTTGAGGCCAATATCCGCGCCGACCTGGACCGACTGGAGCGGCTGACGAGCCGCCTTCTGGCCCTGGCCCGGGCCGAGGCCGTCAGCCAGGCCGGCGGCGACAGGTGCGACGCGGCGGCTTTGACCCGCCGCCTGGCCAGCCATTATGAGCTTTCCGGTCTGGCCGTCAAGGCGCCCCCGCCGCCGGCCGCCTTTGAGCTGGACGTGCCCGCCGACGTCCTGGAGACGGTTCTGCGCAATCTCTTCGACAACAGCCGCGAAAGCGGCGCCGCCGCGACGACGGTGGATTTCGCCCTGGATCCGTCCGGCAAAACCGGCCGCATCACCGTGACCGACAACGGGCCGGGCATACAGGCCCAGAACGCTGAGGCCATTTTCACGCCCTTTTACACCACCCATAAAAACCAGGGCGGCACGGGCCTGGGCTTGAGCCTGGCCCGAACCCTGATTTCGCCTTATCGCGGCGAACTGACCTGGGCCGGAAACCAGCCCGGCGCGGTCTTCACCCTTGTTTTGCCCTTGAGCCGCTAAAAGCCGGGCCGGAGGCAACTTATGGTCATGAGTAATAAAATTCAAATCATTTTAAACTATTAGTCAGCGCTTCCTCACTGCCGGCCAATTTTATGCCCCTGGAATAATTGAAAGTCAAAAAAACGCTTGACGCCGCGGGGAAAAATAAATATTATATTTACGATAGACAAAGGTGGAATTAAATGGCCGTTTCTTTGAAATGCCAATATGCTTTAAGAGCGCTTTTTGCTCTGGCTCGACACGAAGGCGAAGGGCTGTTGAGAATCAGCGAGATCGCTGAAGAACAGGATATTCCGCCGCGATATTTGGAAAATATCTGCAACCAGCTTCGCCAGGGCGGCTTCGTCGAAGGCAAACGCGGCAAGGAAGGCGGTTTCCTTCTCTCCAAGCCGGCGCGGGATATTCGAGTGGGCGACATCATCCGCTTTATTGAGGGGCCGATGCATCCGACCAACTGCGCTGCGGAAAAGTCCGTCTCCGTCTGTCGCTTCAAAGGCAAATGCGCCTTCATGCGCTTGTGGAATGAGGCGGAAAAGGCCCTGGAGTCCGTTTACGACAGCGCCACTTTGAGGGATTTAGTGGAAGAAGACAAAGCTCTTTCCGCTGTTGCGGTCATGGAATATTACATATAAGTTTAAATATTCGGCTTATAGAATTATAGAACCTGAAGAATGAGTTTTAATTTATTTTATCATATTGCCGGTTATAAATATATGCTATTATGATGAAGTGATCTTTACGGGGTTTGATCACTTTTGCGGTCGCGGAGACAAAGCCTTCAGCGCGGTTTTTCGGCTCTATATTAATCATAGCGACGACGATGAGCGTCAAGTTTAGGGCGAGAAGCTAATTTTTGCCCTATTTTATCACATTATCGATCATAAATGACGACTACTGGCGGCGCTTCCCGCGAAGCTTCATCACAGCAACGGCATCTTGTTTGGAGCAGGCGAAAGGCGCCCATGTCCGGTTATATCGACATTGAAAATATGTCTTTTAGTTACGGCGACGGCCGCAATGTTCTTGATCGGATCAACCTGACCATCAGGAAGAACGATTTCATTGCCGTGATTGGGCCGTCCGGCTGCGGCAAGAGCACCTTTCTGCGTTTGCTGGCCGGCCTGGCGCAGCCTGATTCCGGTTGCCTGGCGGTGGAAGGCCGGCCCATTGCCGGGCCTGGCCTTGACCGGGCGGTGGTTTTTCAGGATTACAGCCTGTATCCCTGGTTCAACTGCCGCGACAATATCGTCCTGGCCCTCGAACAGGCCGGGCTGGGCGCGTCGCGGGCGAACCGCAA
>JAISRV010000439.1 GCA_031273445.1 Candidatus Adiutrix sp.
TTGAAGCCGGCCCCGGCCGGCGGCGGAATTCATTTCAAGCGCCTCGACCTGGCCGACGCCGCGCCCGTCAAAGCGGCCCCGGAGAACGTCGCCAGCACGACCCTGGCCACCAGCATCGGGCGCGGCGACAATAGCGTCGGCACGGTTGAACACCTTCTGGCCGCCTTGGCGGCTTTAGGCCTGGACAACGTCAACGTGGAAGTCGACGGGCCTGAACTGCCGATTTTCGACGGTTCGGCCGCGCCCTGGGTCGACCTGATCAAAGCGGCCGGGGTCGTCACCCTCAACGCGCCGCGCAGCTTTTTCAAGGCGACGCGTCCTTTTAAGACGGCCGTGGGCGACAAATCCATCGAAGTGCGTCCGGCCGCCTGTTTCTCCGTGGAAGCCCACATTGATTTCAACGGCTCCATCGGCCGCCAGGCTTTTTATTACGTCGGCTCGGAAAAAGCCTTTACCAGCGAAATCAGTTCTTCCCGCACCTTTTGTCTCCTGAAGGACGTTGAAATGATGCAAAGCCGGGGCCTGGCCCTGGGCGGCGCCCTGGACAACGCCGTGGTGGTCGGCGACGACGGCATCATCAATCCCGAAGGTCTGCGTTTCAAAGATGAATTCGTGCGCCACAAGATTCTCGATTTCATCGGCGACCTCTCCATTGCCGGGGCGCCCATTTTGGGCCAGTTCATCCTTCACAAGCCCGGCCATGAGTTGAACCGCCGTTTTCTGGCCGAAGCTCTGGCCCAGCCAGGCCTCCTGGAATTGACCGACGCCAGGGTCGAGGACCGCAAAAAAGCGGCGGCCGACCCGCGTCCGGCCCTGGGCCGCCTTCTCGCCCTGGAAGACATGACCGGCCAACTGGCGGCTCTGGCCTCCTGAGTCGCCGCCCGAATCGTCTCTTAATTCAAGAGAGCTCCCGGCCCCAACTAATGAATGGCCGCCCCCGGTCGGGGGCGGCCATTTTCGCGGCTTCTCGAAAATCGCTTTTTTATTTCTTCATTTAAAATTCAAGGCTGGGGCAGGCCGCCCTGAGGTCGCCGGCGGACAGGGGTCCGCCACGGATCAGGCGGGGGGCGGCCAGGCTGACGTCGATGATGGCGGAGGGCGGGCCGCCCCCCGTGACGCCGCCGTCTATGATCAGATCAATGGAGTCGCCGAAATAATCCAACACCGCCTCGGCACGGTCGGCCGGGGCCTCTCCGGCCGGATTGGCGCTGGTGCCGGTCAGCCCCCGATCGACCATGCGCACGAGCCGCCGCACGGCCAAAAGGCTTTCCAGCCGCAAAGCCACCGTGCGGGCCGGCCCCACCAAGCTGGCGTGAAGGCCGGTCTGGGCCGGAAACAAAAGCGTCAGCGGGCCGGGCCAAAAACGGCTCATCAGCGCCCATGCGGCCTCCGGCGTCTCCCGGGCGTAGCAGAGCGCCCGGGCCGGCTGATCCAGCAAAATAAGGCTGGCCTTGCCCTGGCGGCCTTCAGCGCCCTTCAGTTCAACCACTTTCTCCAGGGCCGGATGACCGTCGGCCAGAGCCATCAACGCGTAAAACGAAGCCGTCGGCCCGGCCACGACTCCGCCGTCGAGCAACATCCTGGCGGCCGGGGCCAGAGCCTCGAAAGCGACATTCCGCGGGTCTATAATCAAACGTTTGGACAAAGGCAGGCTCCACAAGATTCGCCAGTTGCGCTTTCGGCCGGCCGCTGTCGCGCCTGGCTTTGGCGCTCTTCAGACAATTTGTTCCTATTTTAGCAGAAAAGACCGCTTGACTTCAAGCGCCGCGTGAAGGCATACTTATAAAAAAGCGGAGAGCGTTTCGAGCCGTAGCCGCCGTGAAAACTCGTCTGAAGGTAGTATTTTACAGGTTTAAACTATCTTTGATATGTTTATTAGGCGAGGCGACAACGCGAAAATAAGAAGGCGGATTATGGCCAATGAACACAAATGATCCCTTGAATGCGCCGGACTGCATGCAGGAAAAAACAAAACTTATAATCGGCCGATGCCCTTTATGCGGCAAGGAGCTGGAGTTTTTCAGCATCCCCGAACTGAGCCGACGCTACTGCTATAACTGCAAAAAGCCTTTTGACGTCACAAGGCTTTTGCCGACAAGCTCGACCTGAGCCTCTGAGGCTCAGGCTTCTAAATGGTTCGAAATTCGCGGTCGGCCGCCAGTCCCGGCCGCGCGGCCCTGGAAAATATCCGGGGCTTTTTTATCTCCGTAGTCGCTTGGTCGGCAGGCTGTTTCTGCCCGTCCGGGGTCCGGGCCGCCCCGCCGCTCTGCGTACAGGGTGCGGAGCATCCATGGCTCCAGGGCTTTGCCCTGGCGGAAAAAGTCCTTGTATTTTTTTATCGCCAATATGTTATAATATTTTATTAAAATTTTATGGCCGCGCTTTCGGCGCCCGGCCTAACGAAGTCGCCGGCCCCGGCGCGGGGTCTTGCAGCATATTTTGAAAGCCGCGGACGGCCGGTCCAAAGGGTTTGCGCGCGGCTGGAAAGGTTTTGATTTTGGATGGTCAGTCTCCAGTCGCCCCGGTCTTTTTCCGCCTCGGGCTGGACGTTGGTTCGATAAGCATCAAAGCCGCCCTGCTAAACTCTTCCGGAGACATTGAACGACATATCTATAGGCGCCATTATGGGCGGCCCTTTGCCGCGGCCCTGACCGCCCTGCGTGAACTGTCGTCGACCTGCGGCCTTGAGGCCATCCGTCCCCCGGTCGTCACCGGCGCGGCCGCCTCGGAACTGGCCGCCCTTTTGGACGGAGAAGCCATCGGCGAAATCATGGCCCTGACCCTGGCCGCCGGTCACAGCGGCGTCAGGCCCGGCAGTTTGGTCGACATCGGCGGCGAAGACACCAAAGTCTTATGGTTCCGCGAAGAAGGCGGCCGCCCGACCCTGGCCGACTTCGCCATGAACGCCATGTGCGCCGCCGGCACCGGCTCTTTCTTGGATCAGCAGGCCCATCGCCTGAGCTATTCCATTGAAGAATTCGGGGCCCTGGCCCTCAAATCGGAAGTGCCGCCCAGAGTCGCCGGCCGTTGCAGCGTTTTCGCCAAAAGCGACATGATTCACCTGCAACAGTCGGCCACCCCCGACTATGAAATAATCTATGGCTTGTGCCTGGCCATGGCCCGCAGCATCAAAAGCGGCCTGGCCAAAGGCAAAAACCTGCCCACGCCCATGCTTTTCACCGGCGGAGTGGCCGCCAACCCCGGCCTCAGGCGCGCTCTCATCGACATCTTCTCTCTTTCCGAAGCCGACCTTGTCATTCCGGAAACTCACTTTGTCTTCGGCGCCTTGGGCGCGGCTCTCCATGTCCGCGCCCAAGGCGCCGAAAAAACGCCCGGCCTCAGCCTCGCCGGGCTGGAAGCCTTTCTGGCCAAAGGCCACCAGCCGCCCGAACGGCTGGCGCCCCTCAAACGTCCGTCCCGGCGCCCTGCCGTCGCCAGTTTCGACCGGCCGCGGACGACCGGGAAACTGCCGGTCTACATCGGGGTGGACGTCGGTTCCGTCAGCACCAATGTGGTGCTGACGACTGAAGACGGCCGCCTGGTCTCCCGCCAATACCTGGCCACGGCGGGCCGCCCCCTGGAGGCCATTAAGGAAGGCTTCGGCAATATTCCGGAAGAGGTGCGGAACAAAGTCGAGGTTCTGGGCGTCTGCACCACCGGTTCAGGCCGCTATCTTTCCGCCGACTACCTCGGGGCCGACATGACCGTCAACGAGATCACGGCCCAGGCCACGGCCGCGACGGCTATTGACCCCACGGTCGACACCATTTTTGAAATCGGCGGCCAGGATTCGAAATATATTTCGCTTTCCGACGGCGTCATCGTGGATTTTATGATGAACAAGGCCTGCGCCGCCGGCACGGGCTCTTTTCTTGAGGAACAGGCCGAAAAGCTGGGTCTGAAGATCAAGGACGAATTCGGCGAGGCCGCGCTCTCCAGCCAAAGCCCGGTGGCGCTGGGCGAACGCTGCACCGTGTTTATGGAATCGGACCTGGTGCACCACCAGCAGAAAGGCGTGGACCACGGCGACCTGACCGCCGGCCTGTGCTACGGCATAGTGGCCAATTATCTCGGCCGGGTGGTGGAAACGCGCCCAGTGGGGCGGAATGTTTTTTTTCAGGGCGGAACCAGCTTCAATCAGGGCGTGGCCGCCGCTTTCGAGGCCCGGCTCGGGCAGGCGGTAACCGTTCCCGACAACGCCGACGTCACCGGGGCCATAGGCGCGGCCCTCATCGCCCGCGACCGGCGCAGCTGGAAGGCCAGCCGCTTCGTCGGCTTCGATCTGTCGACTCGCCCTTACGAAATAAAAAGCTTCGAGTGCCGCGACTGCGCCAACCATTGCGAAATCCGCCGGGTGGCCGTCGACGGCGGCGAACCGTTTTTCTACGGCAGCCGTTGCGGACGCTTTGAAGAAGACGCCGGCCGCAAAAAAAACGGCGGCCCTTTATGGCCCGATCTTTTTGAATATCGGGCGAATCTGGCCTTCAACCCGCCGGAACTGCAAGAAATCAGGGAACAGAGCCGGGAATCCCGGAAAAAGACCGTCGGTCTTATCCGGACCATGTTTTTTAGTGAAACAGGCCCCTTCTGGTCGGTTTTCTGGGCTTCTCTGGGCTTTGAGCCGGTCTGGTCCAGCCCCACCAACAAAAGCGTCATTCACCGCGGCTGTGAACGCGTCGGCAACGAATTCTGCTTTCCGATCAAGGCCGCTCACGGCCACCTGCTGGATTTGATGGACAAGCGAACCGACTACATCTTCCTGCCGTCCATGGTCAACATGCCCGCCGGAGGCGCAAACGGCGCCCAGGCCCCCGACAACGCGGCCTGCCCCTATGCCCAATCCCTGGCCTATACCGCCCCGGCCGCTTTGGGCCTGACCGGCCCGGGCTTCCTGACCGGCCCGGTCTTTTTCGGCGAAGGGCCCGAAGCGCTTCTGAATTCACTGGCCGCCCTGGCGCGGCCGCTGAGCCTCTCCCGGGCCAGGGTCAGAGAGGCCATGGGGGCCGCCCTGACGGCCCAGACGAACTTCGGCCGCCGTCTGCTGGAAAAAGGCCGTGAAATGCTGGCTCAACTGGGCCCGGAGGACAAGGTCATGGTCGTGGTGGCCCGTCCCTACAACGGCTTCGACCCCGGCCTGAATCTCAGGCTGAACCAAAAGTTGTCCGATCTCGGGGTTATGGGTCTGCCGATGGATTTTCTGCCCCTGGATCAGAGCCCGGGCGAGGAGGCCGCCTCCCATTACTGGCGCTACGGCCAGAAAATAACGGCCGCCGCCGACATGATAGCCCGGGACCCCCGCCTGGAAGCTCTCTACATTTCCAACTTCGGCTGCGGGCCCGATTCCTTCATCATCCATTTTTTCAAACACCAGCTCGGCGGCAAGCCTTTTCTGGAAATTGAAATCGACGAGCACTCCTCCGACGTCGGGGCCGTCACCCGGCTGGAGGCCTTCCTGGACTCCCTGGCCGCGCGCAAGGCCAGGGGCAAAGAAATCAGCCGCGAAAAGGAGATATACCCGCTTCACGTCGCCCGGACGCCGCGCCCGGGCAAGACCATTTACCTGCCGCCGATGTGCGACCATGTCATCGCGGCCGCGGCCGCTTTCCGCAGCGTGGGCATAAACGCCGCGGCTCTGCCGCCGTCCGACCGGGAAACCATCGAGCTGGGCCGCGCGCAGACCTCCGGCAAAGAGTGCTACCCCTTAATCCTGACGACGGGCGATTTCATCAAGCTCACCCGCCGCCCGGGCTTCGACCCCGAGCGTTCTTCCATTTTCATGCCCTCTTCCAACGGCCCCTGCCGCTTCGGCCAATATGGCCGCTATATCAGGCTGGTCATGAAGCGCCTGGGGCTGGAGGAATTGGACGTCATTTCCCTGGATCAGACCGGCGGCATGTACAAGGCCCTTGATTCCGCCGGAGGCCGGAAAGGCGAAAGCCTTTCGCGGCGTTTCTGGCGGGCGTTGGTGGGCACGGATATGCTGCAAAAGGCCCTGTGGCAGACGCGGCCGAGGGAGGCCGCGGCCGGGGCGGCCGACACGGCCTATCGCGCGGCCCTGGCGGACCTAACGAGCGCCGTTGAAAACGGGAGCGACCTCGGGCTGGTCATGAAAAAGGCCCGCGAGCGCTTCGAAATCGCCGCCGACAAATCTGTTCCGCTCGGCTCCAGGCCGCGCGTGGGCCTGGTGGGCGAGATATATGTGCGCCATAACCGTTTCGCCAATGAGGAAGTCATGCGGCGCCTGGAGGCGCTGGGGGCGGTAGTCGTGGCCCCGCCCTTTTCGGAATGGATTTTCTATGTGGGCTTCGTCAACGCCATGCGGGCGCAAAGAAACGGCGACTGGCGAGCCAGGCTCAAAAATGCGCTCATTAGCTATGTTCAGGCGCGCGACCTTAAAAAGATGGCCGCCCCCTGGCGCGACTTTTTCGCCGGCGGCGCGGTCGACCCGCCGGTAGCGGAAGTAATAGATTTCGGCGAAAAATTCCTGCACCGCAGTTTTCAGGGCGAGGCCATCCTCTCTCTGGGCAAGGGCGTGGAATTTTTCCGCCGCCAGGCCGCGGGCCTGGTCAACATAATGCCCTTCACCTGCATGCCCGGCATGGTGGTGGGAGGGTTGACGGAAAATTTCAGAGAAGCGTGCCAGGGCATGCCCTCGTTAAATTTGTCCTTTGACGGTCAAAGCCAGACCAATACCCAGGCCCGTCTGGAAGCCTTCATGTATCAAGTGAAGGATTTCCATGCGCGCCGAAACGGTCGGGCCGCCGCCGGGCGACATTAAATCAATGGCAGGCCCAGAGGGGCCGCCCTATAATTTTAAGGAGATTACGTGGATAAAATCCTCATCAACGCCATCGACGCCGAAGAGTGCCGGGTGGCTATGCTCGACGCCGAAGGCCATCTGCAGGAATACTATACGGATTCCAGCCTGCGCGAACTGAGCCTCGGCAACATCTACAAGGGCGTCATTCAGAACATTGAGCCGAGCCTTCAGGCGGCCTTCGTCAACTACGGCAACGACCGCAACGGCTTTTTGCAGGTCGGCGACATACATCCCGAATATTTTCTGGAAGAGCCGGTCTCGCGCTACAGCCCCGATCTCAAAAAGGCGCTCAAAAAAGGGCAGCCCCTTCTGGTTCAGGTGCTGAAGGAACCTTCGGAAATCAAGGGCGCGGCCCTGACCACCTTCATATCGCTGGCCGGGCGTTTCATAGTGCTGACGCCGGGGCGCGACCATGTGGGCGTCAGCCGCAAGATCGAAAACGACAAAGAGCGTAGCCGCCTGCGTAAAATCGCCGATGAACTGCCTGTGCCCGAAGGCTGCGGCTATATCGTGCGCACTGTGGCGGAAGGCCGCATCAAAGAGGAGCTGGCCGCCGACCTCCAGCAGGTTTTCACCCTCTGGGAAGACATCCGCCGTCAGGGCATCGACGCTCCCGCCCCCTCGCTTATTTACCGCGAGCAGGACTTGGCCGTCAAAATTCTCCGCGACCATCTGACTTCTTCCGTGCGCGAAATACTGGTCGACGATGCGGCCACCTATCACAAGGTGTTGGACTACGTCAGCGTCATCGCCCCCGCCCAGCGTAAAGTCGTCAAGTTCCATAAGGAGAAACGCCCTATTTTCGCCAGGCACCAGTTGGAAGAACAACTGGAAACCATCTATCATTCCCGCGTCAAGCTCAAAGGCGGCGGCTCCATAGTCATCACCCCCACGGAGGCTCTCGTCTCCATCGACGTCAACTCCGGCCGGGGCGCCAAAGACGGGAACCTGGAAGACACCGCCCTCAACACCAACCTGGAAGCGGCCGAAGAAGTGGCCCGCCAGCTTCGTTTGCGGGATTTGGGCGGCCTGGTGGTGGTGGATTTCATCGACATGCGCGAAGAAAAACATCGCCGTGAGGTCGAAAAGCGCATCCAGGAAGCCGCCAGGAACGACAAGGCCAAAACCGACTTCGGGCACATCTCGAAATTCGGCCTGCTGGAACTGTCGCGCCAGAGGCTCCGGCCCTCGATCGAAATGGGCAATTTCATCACCTGCCAGGTCTGCGAGGGCCGCGGTTTGGTCAAGACCCCGGAAAACGCCTCTCTCGGCGTTTTGCGCCAGATATCCCACGCTATGGCCAAAGGCGGGCTTGAGTGCGTCAACGTGCTGCTGAATCACGATGTGGCCCACTACCTTCTGAACCACAAACGGGCTGAACTGGCCCGGCTGGAAGCGCGCCACAACACCATGGTCGTCATCAAAGGCCAGGACGGCTGCCCCCCCGGCAGCTGGGAGGTGGAGCAGGTCAAGCGCGGCGCTGAAAATGACGAATTGAAGCCGGGGCAGGTCATGAACAACGGCCAGGAAACCGGCGCCGGCAACGGCGCCGACAACGGCCGCCCGCCGGCCCGCGAGTCGGGCCCGGGCGGACGCAAGCGCGGAAGCCGCAACGGCGGCCAGGCCTCCGCGTCGGCCACGGGGGCCCTGAAAAACGCTTTCGATGAAGCCCCGGCAGACCCGACCGTCCACGATGAACCCGAAAGCGACCGCGGCGGCTATGAAGAGATTTCGGCTTAAAAGGGTCTGCGCCTTTTTGGCGTTTCTGCCGGCGATGCTGACGGCGCTGGTCTCTCTCCACGGCTGCGCCGGCCGCTCGTCTTTGAGCGGCGCCGAGGCGCCGCCCGACTATGAGCGCCATATCACTTTGGTGCTCGAACGCGGCTACTTCCAGGCTGTGGCCGGGGCGGAAATCGCCATAGAGGCGGCGCCGCCCACGCGTCTGATAGAGCCGCCCGACGGCCTCGGCCGAACCGACGCTAACGGCAATCTGGAGCTGGTTTTAAAGCCTCTGCCCCATTATCAGGCGGGCGTCTGGAGCGGCGGAGACATTGTTGCGGACTTTCCGGTTCAACTTAAGCTGACCGTCCTCCAACCGGACGGGGAACCGCTGGAATACTTCGTCGACGACCTGGAATCCTTCGCCCGCTACCGTGACCCTCTCTATCAGGGGCTGAATCGGGACCCGGAAGCTGACGTGACTTATTACGTCATAAATATTCCTTGAGCCCGCACAGGCAGGCGTCGCCTAGAGGAGAGAGGATGAAAGTCATAGCCTTTTCTTATGAACTGGCCAGTTTCGGCAAACTCGTGGCCATGGATCTGGCTCAGAATACCGGGTTGACCTTCATTCCTTTCAGCCAGGTCTACG
>JAISRV010000023.1 GCA_031273445.1 Candidatus Adiutrix sp.
TTTCCGCCGGAGGCCGGCCGTCAGATTATTTCCAGTTCGCCGTGCAGGGCCCCGGCCGCCTTGATGGCCTGAAAGATCATGATCAGGTCGCGCGGGCTGACGCCGATGGCGTTCAGGGCCTTGACCACGTCATGAATGGTGGTGGAGCGTTCGATCAGGAGCAATTGGTCGCTGCCTTCCTCCACATTTATGTCCGTCTCGGGGGCGGCCACGGTTTCGCCTTCGGAAAACGGCCCGGGCTGGGAGACGTTGAGGCCTTCCCTGATCTGCACTGAAAGATTGCCGTGGGCCACGGCCACGGTGGATATTTTCACGTTTTCGCCCACCACCACAGTGCCTGTGCGCTCGTCGATGATGATTTTGCCGATCATGTCGGGCTCCACGTCGATATTTTCCAATTCAGCCACCATCACGGCCAGGTTTTCCCGGTAATTCAGGGGCACGTTGAACTGGATGTTGGCCGCGTCCATGGGCCGGGCGGCGGCGCCGGGCAGACGCGCGTTGATCGCTTCGGCCACGCGGGCGGCCGTGGTGAAATCGGGCTGACCCAGCTTCATGGTCATGACTTCCTTCCCTTGCCAGCGGATGGGCACTTCCCGCTCCACGGTCGCGCCCTGGACGATGCGCCCGACGGTGGGGTGGTTCTTCTGAACGCTCCCGGCGTTGCCGTCGACGGCGAAGCCGCCCACCGACAGGGGCCCCTGGGCCACGGCGTAAATTTTGCCGTCGGCCGGGCTCTTGAGGGGGGAGGCCACGAGGGTGCCGCCCTGGAGCGAAGTGGCGTCGCCCATCGACGAAACCAGAACGTCGAGTCTGGAGCCGGGCTTGATGAAGGGCGGCAGATCGGCCGTCACGATGACCGCGGCCACATTTTTGAGCTTGAGCGACCTGGCGTCGACCGTCACCCCCATATGTTGCAGCATGTTGGCCAGGCTCTGGTTGGCGGCGTAGGTCTTATCTTTGTCCCCGGTTCCGTTCAAACCGACCACCAGGCCGTAGCCGATGATCTGGTTGGGGCGGACTCCCTCGAAAGTGGCCATCTCCTTGAGGCGAATAGCCCAGGCCGGGCCGGCCGTCAAGAGGACCAAAGCCGGGACGACGGCGATCAGCATGGTTTTTTTCATTGTTTTACCCGTCGCTTTCTTTAGAAAGGCCAGATCACGTCCAGGGCCCGCGACAGCCAGCCTTCGCGCTGCTTGCGGCTCAAGTCGCCCTGGCCGGTGTAGTCTATGCGCGCGTCGGCCAGATAGGTGGAGAGCACGGTGTTGTCGGCGCTGACGTCCGCCTGGCGCACCACGCCCTGCACGGTGATATACTGCTTCTCGTTGTTGACCATGATTTCCTGGGAACCGCGGATGACCAGGTTGCCGTTGGGCAGAACCTGAATGACGCGGGCGGACATTTTGGCGGTCATGTTTTCGTTGCGGGAGGTGGAGCCCTTGCCGGCGAAATTGGAATCGTAGTTGGCGTCGATGCCCACCGCGCTTCTGAAATTGAGCTTGTCGAAAAGATTGCCGATGCCGGGCAGATTGGCCGGGTTTTCATAGCCCAGAAGCGCGTTGGTCTGCGCGTTGACGGCGTTGGAACGGCTGGTGGCGGTGTTGGCGGTCTTCGAAGCCTTGGAGGTTTCGACGATGTTTATGGTGATGATGTCGCCCACTTGGCGGGCCTTCAGGTCGGAAAACATATCCAGGCGTGAGTCTTCCGAAAAAAGCGAACCTTCGTTCCGGACGGCCGGCTCCGAGTAGATCTCCACCGGCGGGTTGCGCAGGGCCGCCTCCTGATTGACCAGCGGACTGGGCTGGCTGATGCGCTCGGCGCAGCCGGCGGCTAAAAGGGCCGCCAGCCCCAGGCTGAGAATCAACGTTGATTTCATATAAATGCCTTCCTCTCTGCGGCTCCGGGCCGACAAAATAATGGCGAAATAATCTTCCGTCAAATTGGAAAGCAATAGACGTGCCAGAAATGAGGAGAAGAGGGCGGGATCAGTCAGGGAAGGTGATATTGGGTTGATTTTCAGGCTGGGATAATGGCTCGCAGTCCCGGCCATCCCAGAGTGGCCAAACGCCGATCGAAAGTGAACAGGGGCGCTTCCAAGGCCACTGCTGTGGCGGCGATGACGGCATCGGGCAGTTTGAGTCGGGTTACGCGGCGCATGGCGATAGTGGCTGTTTCCACCTGTTCGTCAAAATCAGCCACGGTTACATAACGCAGGAATTGCCTGACGCGTCTTTCTTCATCGGGGGGCAAGCCATGAAAAGATAAGAGTTCCACCCTGGTGATCACGCTGGCGCACAACTCAGCGTCGCCCCGTTCGGCGATCAAGCGGGTGGAGGCTTCGGCGCCATTAATGAAACCGATTATTATATTGGTGTCCAGAACCCACTTACCAGACATCGGAACGTATCTTCCGCTGAATTTCCATCGGATCGCCCGCGAAGTTCGGGCTGTCCTTCAAGCTGCCGGCCAGTTCCGGCAAAGAGGCCGGAGGCTCGGTTTCCACATCCGGGGAGATGAACACCAGGACCTTGGCCTGACCGGTCGGAAAACCTTCGGGCAGGGTCAAGTCCAGTCGTAAACGCCGATCTTCAGAAATTTCGATATTTTTCTGTAGGGTCGTCATAAGCGCCTCCTGTCATTTTAGGTTAGTTTAGTCTGATCCGCGGACCAAGGCAAGGATTTATCGCAATCCTGTCATCCTGGATTTGCTGTTCAGCCGTCGGGCGGTCCGGCGGTCTCCAGCATGGTTTCGATGAAGCCGATGACCAGCCCCGCCTCGTCATGAATAATGGAGCTCTGACAGGCGAAAAAACGGCCGCTGGCCGGCACATGGCGGATGAAGTTTTTTTTGCCGGCCTCGGCCGGGTCGAAGGTCAGGTCGGAATCGCGGCAGTTTTTCCAGCCCTCGCGGTAGCGCCGGCCCAGAAACTCTTCAGGCCCGGCCCCGCCCATGGCCGCCGCCGCCGGCTGGTTCAGATAGGTCCAGCGGCGGCTCATATCGAAGACCGAGACGGGAAAGGGCAGGCCGTCCAAAATCGCCTTGAACCAGACCCGCTCCCCGGAGATAAGCTGGAAAGCCCGGCGCATGTAAGCGCCGAATTCTCCTATGTCGCGGCCGCCGGTCTCCATGGCCCGCCGGGAGTCGCTCAATTCTTCCCGCGCCTTTTGGCGGACGCCGTTCGAGGGCTGCCCGGGGGCGTTAAGAAGCGCGTCGAGCTGGCTTTGGATATCGCTGATCAGGCGGCCATAGCTCAGCAAGCGCTTTTCCAGCTCTTCTTTTTGCCGCTCAATCTCCGTATAGACGGCCTTGCGCGTTTTCGCCAGGCGTTTTTTCTCCGCGGCCGAACGGATATCATGGATATCCTGAAGACAGCCGAAAATACGCCGGGGGCGGCCTCCGGCGTCATATTCGGCCACTTCGCCGAAAACGGAGGCCCAGCGCCACTGGCCCGTCCGCCCGTGGCGCAGACGATATTCCAGGCTGAAACTGCGGCCCCGCGCGGGCAGGCCCCCCGACGCGCGTTCACGCTCGTCAGGATGCACCAAAAGGGACACATAATCCTTAAACATGACCGGAAAGGTCTCGCGATCCCGGCCCGTCAGGCGCAGCAGATTGTCGTCGACCTGGAGCCGCAGGCCGCCCTTCCCGTCGCCCCACAGCTGCCAGAAGCCGAGGCCGGCCTTCAAAAGAGCCCGCTGAATAAACACCCACGACCATGATTTTTCAAAAAAGCCGGCAACGGAGAGGTTATTCATCGCAAATCCTTAGTTTGAAATCCTTAAATATAAAACTAAATAACTATATTATAATATATTTTCAGAAAAAATAAAACAAAAATAAAGCCGCCCGATCGGGAAGCCTGTTCGGCCAGGCGAGAGTCAGTAATTTCGGCAGTTTCGGTAAAAAAAGCTATGCCGGTAAAAAAAGCTATTGCCATTTTCTCCCTGGCATGCTACAAAAGCTAAACGAAATCTGAACTTTGCTTTGAGGCGATTTTTATTCAGACAGTGAGGCGGCATGAAAGCTTTGGCGAGACATAGCGGTTTTTTTGAAGAAAGGCTGACTAAACGGCCCGAAACCGACGCCTTTGGCCTTATTCTTGCTCTCTCTCTCTCTCTCTCTCTCTCTCTCTCTCTCTCTCTCTAGCCCTAACTTTAACTCTTGCAATATTTTTTATATCCAGCCCTTTAAGGCCCCAGCCCGGCCTGAGCCAGGCTATTTCCGGCCGTTTTTCGTCGCTGTTTTTTCCCCTCTCCTTTTTGAACGAGGCTCAAGCGCGCGCGCTCAGGCGCGCTTGTGGGCTTTCATCCAAATTTGGCTCACGAAGCCTCAAGAGGGCTGAGCCATGATCAGCGTCATTTTGTGCGGAGGCGCCGGCTCCCGCTTGTGGCCGGTCTCCAGGGAACTACACCCCAAGCCCTTTATACGTCTGCCGGACGGGCAGAGTTTTATTCAGAAATCATTTCTGCGGGCCGCGGAACTGCCTTGGACCGCGGAAATCATGACCGTCACCAACCGGGAGCTGCATTTTAAAATCGTCGAGGAATTTAAAGCCCTCGGCGCGGACCGCGAGTCCTCCTATATTCTGGAGCCCTTCGGCCGCAATACGGCCCCGGCCATCGCCCTGGCCGCCCTGGAGATCCGTCGCCGCCACGGCGACGAGGCGCCGGTGCTGATCCTGGCCGCCGACCATCTGATTTCCCGCCCGGCGGCCTTTGCCGAGGCGGTGGAAAAGGCCCTGGCCCTGGCCAATGAAGATCGCCTGGTCGCTTTCGGCATCAAGCCTTCTTCCCCGGACACCGGTTTCGGCTACATCGAGGCCAAAGGCACGGAAGTGTTGCGCTTTGTGGAAAAGCCGGATGAAAAGCGGGCTCAGGAATATCTGGCCGCCGGCAATTTTTTGTGGAACGCGGGCATGTTTTGTTTCAAGGCCGGGGTCATGTTGCGTGAACTGGCCCTGTGGGCGCCGGAACTTTTGGCCGCGGCGGAAAC
>JAISRV010000110.1 GCA_031273445.1 Candidatus Adiutrix sp.
GCGCGGCCTGTTTCGGCGGCCAGAATTTCCCGCCGGCGTTGAGTGATGTTCCAGGCCAAAGCGCGTCACCGAAGCGAAGCGGAAGGCCGGCGGCTTGCCGCCGGCCCCGGTTTTAATCGGCCTTGCGGCGCAGATAAGTGGGAATGTCCATAAGCACGTCGTCGAAGGCTATGGAGTCGCCCGGAAGGCCGCTATGGCGGCGGTGGATGCGGCGGCCGCCAGAGGCTTCCCCGGTCAATTGGCCGTAACCGGCCTGGACCGGGCCGCGCGCCTGCTGGTGGTAATCAATGATCTGGCCGACGGCCGCGGCCGGGAGGGCCGGGGTTTCTTCCGTGGGCGGCATGATCTCCGGCGCCTCATGGGGCTGAACCGGGGCGGCCTGCGCGGCGCCGCCCAGGCCGGTGGCGATGACCATGACCTTGATCTGGCCGTCGGCCCGGAGAGTCTCGTCAAAGGCCACGCCGTGGAATATTTCGGCGTCGGGATGGGCCTCAGCGGTGATTAGCTCGCATATTTCCACGATTTCTTCCATCCCGACGTCGCTTGGCCCGGTGATGCTGATGAGAATGCCCTGGGCCCCGGTTATGGAGAGGTCGTCCAAAAGCGGGCTGGAAATGGCCTGCTTGGCCGCCTTGATCGCGCGGTCTTCGCCGGAGGCCTGGCCCATGCCCATGATGGTCGGACCGCGTTTGGTCATGACGGTCGTCAGGTCCCGAAAATCGACGTTGACCAGGCCCTTGCCGGTAATGAGGTCGGTGATGCCCTGAACGGCCTTCAGAAGGACTGTGTCGGCTTCGTGGTAGGCGTCCTGAAGGCTGCTTCCCGGGGGCATGGTGGCCCTGAGTTTTTCATTCGGCACCACCAGAATGGAGTGACAGTGCTGGGTCAGCTCCGCGATGGCCTCCTGGGCCTGCTTCATGCGGCGCGCTCCTTCGAACTTGAAGGGTTTGGTCACCACCCCGACGATGAGCGGCGGGTTGTTCAGCCTGGACAGCGCTTCGGCCACTACCGGAGCCCCCCCGGAGCCGGTGCCGCCGCCCATGCCGGCGGCGATGAAGACCATGTCGCTGTCGGCCAGCGTGTCCTTGATGCGCTCCATATCCTCCTGGGCCGCCAGCCGACCGACATCGGCCTTGCCGCCGCAGCCCAGGCCTTTGGTCAACTGGGAGCCGACCTGCACCTTGTGCGGGGCCAGGCTCCGCTCCAGATCCTGCATGTCCGAATTGGCGGCCACGAACACGGGGCCGGTCACTCCTTCCTTGATCATGTTGTTGATGGCGTTATTGCCGCCGCCGCCTATGCCGAAAACTTTGATTTTGTGGAGCACTTTGGTGTCCTGAAACACGAATTCTTCCATAATTCCCTCCCTTGTTAGGCTATTTCCTTGAACCATTCTTTCATGCGGCGCAAAACGTGCCCGAAGCCGCTGCCGCCGCGCCGCCTGAATTCTTTTTCCGACCGCACTTCCTCTTTTTTCATCCCGTAGAGAACCAGGCCCACGGCCGTGGCGTATTTGGGATCGTTGATGACCTCGACCAGACCCCCGATGTTGCGCGGGTAACCGCGGCGCACCGGCAGGTCGAAGACCTGCTCCGACAATTCCGGCACGCCTTCCAGAAGCGCCGCGCCGCCGGTTATGACCACGCCCGAGTTGAGCTGGTCGTCGAAGCCGCTTTTGCGCATCTCGCGGTCGATGAGCATCATTATTTCCTCGACCCGCACTTCCAGAATATCGGCCAGGACGCGCCGGCTGATCAGGCGGGGCGCTCGCCCGCCCACAGATTCCACCTCAATGACCTCGTCGCCGTTGATCATGGAAGTCAGGCAGCAGCCGTAGGTTTTTTTGATGGCCTCGGCCGCGCCGGCGGGGGTGCGCAGCCCCACGGACACGTCGTTGGTCAGGTGGGTTCCGCCCAAGGCCAGAACAGAGGTGTGCTTGATGCTGTTCTGCGAAAAGATGGCCAGATCGACCGTGCCTCCGCCGAAGTCCAGAAGGGCCACGCCCAGGTCTTTTTCTTCCTGAGTCAGCACGGCGTCGGCTGAAGCGATCGATTCCAGAACGATGTCGCAGACGTCCAGGTCGGCCATGTGAGCGCAACGGATCAGGTTCTGGGCGCTGGTGGCCGCGCCGGTGACGATGTGAACCTTGGCCTCCAGACGCACGCCGCTCATGCCCACCGGATCCTGAATGCCGCCCTGATTGTCGACGATGAATTCCTGGGGGATGGTGTGAATGACTTCCCGGTCCATGGGAATGGCCAGGGCCCGGGCCGCTTCCATCACCCGCTCGATGTCGGCCGGGGTCACTTCTTTGTTTCTGACGGCGATGACGCCCTGGCTGTTGCGGCCTTCAATATGGCCGCCGGCTATGCCCACGTAAGCCTCGGTTATCTCGCAGCCGGCCATCAGCTCGGCCTCTTCCACCGCCCGCTTGATGGATTCCACCGTGCGCTCGATATTCACCACCGCGCCTTTTCTCAGGCCCTGCGAAGGGTGGCTGCCGATGCCGACGATGTCGACGCCGCCGTCGTCGTTGGGTTCGCCCGCCACGCAGCATATTTTGGTGGTGCCGATGTCCAGACCGAAAATAAGGTTTCCAGAAGCCATGTCTCTCTCCCGTGGCGGCTCATAATTTTATGCCGCCGAAATTTTAATGCCGCCCTCCGACAGGCGCCGCGCTTAGACGCCGCGGCCGGCGGCCGGGGCGCCGTCGCGG
>JAISRV010000113.1 GCA_031273445.1 Candidatus Adiutrix sp.
CCGTAGATTCCGACTTTAAATTTTTCCGACACTTTCATGACTCCTTCAGAAGCGGCCTTTGGCCGGATGTAATTCCGCCCGGCGTTCTCTTATTTCAAGAACAGGGGCAGGGACATGCTTAAAGATGGGATGTAGGTGACCATGATCAGGGTGATCAGCATGGCGATCAGAAAGGGCATGATGAAACGGCTGATCTTGCTGACGCTGGTGTCGGCCACCGCCGCGGCCACGAACAGGTTTATGCCGTAGGGCGGGGTGCAGAAGCCGATGGCCAGGTTCACGGTCATGATCACCCCGAAATGCACCGGGTCCAGCCCCAGCCTCACGGCTATGGGCAAAAGAATGGGCGAAAGGATGATGCAGGCTGAGATATTGTCCACAAAACAGCCCACCATAAGCAGAAAACAGTTGATTATGATCATGATCACGATCGGCGAGGAGGAGATGAGCTCCAGGGAGGCGGCGACCATGTTGGGCACCTGCTTCATGGTGATCAGGGAGGCGAAGGAGGTGGAAAAGGCCAGGGTGAAGACCGTCGCTCCCGTGATCAGGCCGGTGTCTTTCAGCGCGTCGTAAATTTCCCGGGGCCCGATTTCCCGATAGACGAAAAGCCCGACGAGCAGGGCGTAGACGCAGCCCACCACCGCCGCTTCCGTGGGGGTGAAGTAGCCGCCGTAGATGCCGCCCAGAATGATCACCGGCATCATCAGCGCCCAGATCGATTCGGAGAGGACTTTGCGGGCGTTGAGGTCTTTGCGGTCGCTGCCGGTGTAGCCCTCTCTTTTGGCGATGATGAAGTTGGTGATCATCAGCATGACGCCCATAAGCAGTCCGGGAACGACGCCGGCCAGAAAGAGGTCGGAAATGGAGACGCCGGTAATGACCGCGTAAATGACGAAGGGGATGCTCGGGGGAATGATGACCCCGATGGAGCCGGCGGCGGCGGTGATGGCCGCGGCGTAGTTGACGTCATAATGCTTGTCTTTCATGGCCGGGATGATCAGCGTCCCGATGGCTGAAACCGTGGCCGGGCCGGAGCCGGAGATGGCGGCGAAAAACATGCAGGCCACGGTGGTGACCATGCCCAGGCCGCCGACGACCTTGCCGACGATGAGCTCGGCCAGGTCCAGAAGACGCCGGGAAATGCCCCCGTAAAACATGAGGTTGCCGACCAGGACGAAAAACGGCAGGGCCAACAGGGGGAAGGAATCCAGCCCGGCCACGGCGTTCTGGGACAGCAAAAGCAATTTGAAGTTGGTGAACAGGGCCATGATGACGGCCGTGGTCACGCCGAGCGCGATGCCGATGGGAACCCCGACGACCAAAAGCAGGGCGAAGAGAATAAAAAGAGCCAGCAGAAACATCAGGCGCGCTCCTTTCCGGCGGACTTGATTTTGGCGGCCATCACCTGGATCAGGCGGAACGACATCAGGCCGCAGCCGACCGGCACGGCCAGATAGACCCAGCCCATTTTAAGGGCCATGGCCGCGGAGATGGTGTTGCGCTTAAAAATCATCTGGGTGAACTCGGCCGATTTCCAGGTCATGTAGAGCCCGAAAGCCAGCCAGATGCAGTGGGAGACCCAATAGAGAACGGTCTGAGCCCGTGGCGGACACATGTTGACGACGAAATCCAGGCAGATGTGGCGGGAGCGCTTGGCGGCGAAGCCGACCGCGATCCAGGCCTGCCAGATGAAGAGATATCTGGCCAGTTCTTCGCTCCAGCTGATGGAGTTGTTGAAGGCGTACCTCATGACGACCTGGGCGAAAATCAGGGCCACGCTGAAAGCCAGCGTGGAAACGAGGAAATATTCCTCAAATTTGTCGTTGAAGAGATTGAGCACTTTCTTCATACGGCGGCCCTCCTCAAGAAAGGGTTAAAGTGACGCGCAAACCGGCTTCATCCTATCGTCCCGGCGACTGAAGCGATTGTTTATAAGGCTCTAGCTATGATGGGGCCAGATTACTCCATTGCCGGCCCGTTGTCAAGAGCTTATAATTTTAATTTATATAGTTCCGCCAGTTGGAGCTCAGAAGAATATTAATTTATTTATGGCAAAATAAAAAATAAAAATGTCAACAACAAATTTTTATAATAGAATATTTACATATATTTTTTATATTACAACAATATTTTTGTTATAAAGCCGCAAATTGAGGGCCAATATGTTAAAAATATATTTTTTTAACAAAAAAATTTATATGCAACCGCACAGACCCAGGACCCCGGATGCTCCGCAGCCGAGCCGCAGCCGCTTTGCGGCCGCCGGTCGCTGGTCAGCCGGGGCACGGCCGGGGTTACGCCCAGGGTTCATCCGCCGCGGCCATGAATTACTCAGGCTATGGGTTTGACCAGGGGGGTATAGACCCAGAGAAGGCGGGCGGTTTTGTCGCCCGGATTGCGCCAGCTGTGATCCTGGCGGGATTGAAAGCTGAGGGAATCGCCGGCGGTCATTTGATATATCTGGCCGTCGAGGCTCATATGAATTTCGCCCTTGAGGACATGGACGAATTCTTCCCCGCTGTGTCGGGAGGGTTTGGCCCGCCCGCAGCCGGGGGCCACGGAATAGATCATGCTGGAAATGGTGGCCTCTTTGCGGGCGACCACCGATTCGATGATCAGGCCGGCCACGTCGGTATGCAGTTTTTCGCCCTGGTTTTTTTTGACCAGCGGTTCGCCGTCTTCCCGGGCGCTGAGATAATAGAGGATATTTTCGCCGTAAAAATCGGCCAGTTTCTGCAAAATATCATAAGAGGCATTAGTCTGGGTCAATTCTATTTTTGAAAGATAAGAGGCGGAAATGCCGACGGCGTTGGCCACATCCTCCAGAAGAAAGCCCCGCTCCAAACGATATTGACGCCATTTTTCCCCCAACAGCCTTTTGGAGACCACCGCTTCCCGGCCGCCGGCCCCGGCCCTTCCGGTCTCCTCGGGGTTCCGCCGGCGAAACATCCGAATGGCGTTGATGCCCATGCTCTTGTCTTTGGATAA
>JAISRV010000274.1 GCA_031273445.1 Candidatus Adiutrix sp.
TGAACTCATAACCGTCCGGGTCCAGGCTCGAAGCAAAGGGAATATGGCCGCATGGTTTGGCGATCCAATGGTGACTCGAAGCGGCCCAGACCGTGACCTCATGTCCGGCCTGGCTGAGAGCATGAGCTATGTACTGAGAGCGCCAACCATAGGAACACTCCCTAGGCACGGCATAATGGCTCACATACCAAATGCGCATTTACGACATCATCTTCAGCCGCCCATCAGCCGGCAAGCAGCGCATTTTAAGAAATATTTAAGGCCAGGCTCTCTATTCAGAGTCATTTTCTTACTCATTTTGCCAGTATACTCTCAGATATCTAAAATTCAATAAATTATATTTCAATTTATGATGCTGCCGCACATAAAGACGGCTAAGTTGCTGAAATTAGAGATGTAGTAAAAATAAGAGGCCCTTTTTCTTGTGGTTTAAAGGATTCACGAGTATACTGACATATTTATTGGAATAGCCGGATCATATGAACTTCGGCCCCGATAAAGAGCCAAATCAGCTATATGGGAGCGGGAACAATGCTTAAAAAAGATCGCCCTCTGGCGGCCGTGGCGGGCGCAGGTTATTGGGGCAAAAATCTGGTGCGCAATTTTTATCAGCTCGGCGCCCTTAAAACTGTTTTTGACGAAAACCCGGAAATACGGGCCGCAATGAAGGAATCTCATGCGGGCATAACCACGGCCGCCTGTTTTAATGAAATTTTAAACGACCCCGAAGTGGCCGGAGTGGCTCTGGCCACCCCGGCCGTGACTCATTTTGAGCTGACCAAAAAAGCTCTTCAGGCCGGCAAGCACGTTTTCGTGGAAAAACCTTTAGCCATGACCGCCTCTCAGGGGCGTGAACTGGTCGATCTGGCCGCCTCCAGGAACCTCGTGCTGATGGTCGACCACATCCTGCAAAACCATCCGGCGTATATAAAATTAAAGGAACTGACCGCTTCCGGCGCGCTGGGGCGTCTGCGTCATATTCATTCCCGCCGCCTGAGTTTCGGTAAAATCAGAGTTGAAGAAGACGTGTTATGGTCATTCGCCCCTCATGATTTATCCATGGTGCTGGGTCTGGCCGGCCGCCGCCCCGAACGCGTCATGGCCGTTGGCCGCGACTGGCTGACCAGAGGCGTAGCCGACACGGTTGAAGCGCACCTGGAATTTTTCGGCGACTTGACGGCCCAGATATCCGTGTCCTGGCTGAACCCGGTCAAGGAACAGCGCCTGGTGGCCATCGGCGACAAAAAAATGGCCGTCTTTGACGACGCCTTGCCCTGGGCTGAAAAACTCAAGCTTTACGCCCATCAGGTGGCTTGGCCCGGGCAGACGCCGGCGGCCGAAGCCGCCTCCGCGGAGTTGATCGACCTGATGGAAGTCGAACCATTGAAAGCCCGATGTCTCGATTTTCTGGACGCGATCGGAGGCGGCAAAAAGCCGGTCAGCGACGGACTGGAAGGCCTTGAGGTTCTGACCACACTGGAGGCTCTTTCCGCGTCCCTGAAAGACGGCGGCCATAAAAAAACTTTGAATGGAGAAGCGAGGGCATACTTCGCGCATCCCACGGCAATTGTCGACGACGGCGTCAAAATTGGCGCCGGCACGAAAATATGGCATTTTTCCCATATCCTAACCGGGTCGGAATTGGGCGAAAGCGTCAATATCGGACAAAACGTAGTGGTCGGGCCCAAAGCCAAAGTAGGCGACAGGGTTAAAATCCAAAACAACGTTTCCGTTTATGAGGGCGTTACTTTGGAAGACAACGTCTTCTGTGGCCCCAGCATGGTCTTTACCAACGTCCACAACCCGCGCGCCAATGTCGTTCGTAAAAATGAATACCGCCCCACGCTTTTAAAACGCGGCGCCTCGGTGGGGGCCAACGCCACAGTGGTCTGCGGCCACACCCTGGGGGCCTGGTGCTTTATCGGCGCCGGAGCTGTCGTCGCAGGCGATGTGCCCGACTATGCCCTGATGGTCGGCAACCCGGCCCGTCAGCGCGGCTGGATGTGCCGTTGCGGAATCAAACTGTCCGATAGCCTGGTCTGCAACGGATGCGGACGGACATATAAAAAGGCTGATGGGAAAATGGAACCCGTTTCTAAAGGAGAAGATAAATGACTTTCGCCTTTATTGATCTTAAAAAGCAATATCAGGAACTGGCCGCGGAGATTCAGGCCGGCCTGACGCGGGTGATGGAAAACGCCTGCTTCATCAACGGCCCCGAGGTCGGGGAACTGGAAAAAGCGTTGGCGGATTATGCGGGGGTTTCCTCAGTGGTCAGCTGCGGCAACGGCACCTCCTCCATGGAAATGATTTTGATGGCCAGGGGCATAGGGCCGGGGGACGCCGTCTTTTGCCCGTCGTTCACCTTCATCGCCACGGCGGAAGTAATCGCGCTGCGGGGGGCCAGACCTGTTTTCGTCGACATAGACCCTGAAACCTACAACATAGACGCCGGAGATTTGCAAGCCAAACTTAAAACGGTCAAAAGCGAAGGCCGGTTTATGCCCAGGGGCGTCATTGCGGTGGACCTGTTTGGATTGCCGGCCGACTATGAGGCCCTGGAGCCTATCGCGGCCGAACATGGCCTGTTTCTTCTGGAAGACGCCGCCCAGGGCTTTGGCGGCCGGCTTGGCCAACGCCGGGCCGGTTCGTTCGGACAGGCGGCCAGCACCAGCTTTTTCCCGGCTAAGCCGCTGGGATGCTATGGAGACGGCGGCGCCGTCCTGACGAACGATGACGACCTGGCCGCCATTATCCGCAGCATCAGAACTCACGGCGCCGGAGGCCACAAATATGAGCATGTGCGTCTGGGCAATAATTCCCGCCTCGACACCATGCAGGCGGCTATTTTACAGGTCAAGCTCAAGGCTTTTCCCCGGGAGCTGGAAGAACGTCAGCGGGTGGCCGGGGGCTACAGTTCACGTTTACGGGAAGCGATGGCCGTGCCCTTTGTTCCTGACGGTCGCCTGTCTTCCTGGGCTCAATATACTACGCGCGTTCCGGCGGAAAAACGCGATCTGATCATGGGCCGCCTGAAAGACAAAGGCGTGCCCACAGCCGTCTATTACCCCAAACCGCTGCATTTGCAGCCGGCTTTCGCCTATCTCGGCGGGAAGCCGGGCGATTTGCCGGCCTCGGAAAAAGCTTCCAGGGAAGTTGTAAGCCTGCCGATGCATCCCTATCTGAGCGATGACGATGTGGCCGCCATCAGCGGCCTGGTCATTGAAGCGCTGAAATGAAAGGAAGCGGAAAATTGACAGCCAGTTCACATGAAGCCGAATTTTTGAAAAAAATAGCGGATAAAAGCGTGATCGTGGGCGTTGTCGGGTTGGGCTATGTGGGGCTGCCCCTGATTCTGTCGTTCGTCGAGGCCGGCTTCAAAACCATGGGCCTGGACATCGACCAGGCCAAAATAGACAAGCTTCGGTCCGGGCGCACCTACATTGCCCACATCAAAGACGAGCGCATTAAAAAAGCCTCTGACAGCGGGCGGCTGGAAGCGAGCTGCGATTTTTCCCGTTCCCCTGAAGCCGACGCCCTGATTATCTGCGTGCCCACGCCTCTGACGCGCCACCGCGAACCGGATATTTCATTCGTCGCCGGCACCCTGGACAATTTGCTGCCCCACCTCCGGCCAGGCCAGCTGCTGTCGCTGGAAAGCACCACCTACCCCGGCACGACCGAAGAAGTGCTGCGGCCGCCCATAGAAGCCCGCGGCTTTACCCTCGGCCAGGATTTTTTTCTGGTTTATTCGCCGGAACGGGAAGACCCGGGCAATCCGAATTTTGAAACCAAAACCATACCCAAAGTCCTGGGCGGCTGCACTCCCGCCTGTTCCCGGGCGGGGCTGGCCCTGTATGCGCAGGTCATCGGCCAAATGACGCCCGTCAGCTCCACCCGGGCGGCCGAAATGGTCAAGCTTCTGGAGAATATCTATCGGGCGGTCAACATAGGTCTGGTCAACGAACTTAAAGTCGTCACCGATAAAATGGGGCTGGACATCTTTGAAATCATAAAGGCGGCGGCGACCAAGCCGTTCGGCTTCACCCCGTTTTATCCCGGC
>JAISRV010000317.1 GCA_031273445.1 Candidatus Adiutrix sp.
GGGCCTTTCAGCCATCTCTACCAGTCGCGTCCTCCGTCGCCCCTCTCCGGGGGCGACTGGCTTTAAGCGGCGCCTGGCCGCAAAATTTGGCGGAGGGTCCGGGAGTCGCACCCGGCTATGTGGGTTTAGAGCCCAGACGATCCTTTATCGATCCACCCTCCATTTAAAAACTTGGCTGGTCGGCTGGGCCGGCCGGCTCGGCGCCGGGCAAAAAATGTGATTTTTGCCCGCCCGGGGGCCTTTTAACCATCTCTACCTGTCGCGTCCTCCGTCGCCCCTCTACGGGGGCGACTGGCTTTTAAAATATTCGCCTACATTTGCGCCGGCTCTCAGGCGGGGAAGGCCATTTTCACGGCCGTGCCGGCGCCTGGGCTTGAATCAATGGTCAAGACGCCGCCGCGGCGAATCACCAGAGAGCTGACCAGGCTCAGCGACATGCCCACGCCGACCTCGCCTTTGGTGGAAAACAGCGGCTCAATCGCGTGCCGCAAAACGCTGGCGCTCATGCCGCGGCCGTTATCCCTGACCAGCAGCTCCAGCCGGCCCCCGGCCGCCGCTTCGCCCTGCACAAGAATACGCGGCTCAGGGGTTTCCATGACCGCTTCCAGGGCGTTTTGCAAGAGAGCTTCCAGGATCGAACGCAGGTCGTCCCTGACCATGCGTTGCGGAGGCAGGCGGCGGGTGGCGTTTAAAAAAGGCATATGGCCGATTTTATCCCGGTCGCGCGCAAAATTTTCCGCCGGCCCGGCCTGAAGAGAGGTCAGCATTTTGGAGCGCACCGCCTCCCAGGCTTCGTCCACCACTTCCGCCACGACGACCGGCTCGATTTCGCCGTCGCTCTCCTCGGTCATGCGGATCAGCTGCTCAAGCAAAGCGACGGCGCTTTCCTGGCTGCGGCGGCTGTCGGCCAGGTATTCGGCCTGCCGGGCGGGGTCCTGCCCGGCGTTTTTTAAGTCTATCAAATTAAGGGCGCCGATGGAGGCGGCCAGGATATTTTTAAAGTTGTGCGCCAGCCAGCCGGCCAGTTCGCTCTGCGCCTGAAGGCGGCGGTTGGTCGTCTCCCGCTCCAGGGCCTTGCGTTTGAGCGCCAGAGCGTCGAGCGTTTTTTCGACCAGGGCGGGGAGTTCGCGCAGATAAGCCCCGGTCTTGACGATGTAGCCGCAGGCGCCCAGGGCGACCGCCCGGGCCGCGACCGCCTCGTTGCCGCAGCCGGCGGCCATGAGCACCGGGGGCGCGGGCGCCAGGCGGGTCAGACCTTCAAGCAATTCCAGGCCGGCGCCGTCCTGAATATAATATTCGGTCAGCACCAGATCGGGCCGGCTCTCCTGACACATGGAAATGGCTTCACCCACGGTCAGGGCGACGAGGCTGGCGTGCCCGGCGCGCTCCAGAGCCTCGCTGGCGGCCGCGGCCATGCTCCGGCTCTCTTCCACGATCAATATCAGGCTCACTTAAGGCTCCCGGGCGGCCGCTTCTCGCGGAGAACGCTCAGGGCCAGCGTCGCCGCGCCGAGACAAATCGCTATGTCGGCCACGTTGAAAGCCGGCCAATGGTAATCGCCCCGATAAAAATCCAAAAAGTCCACCACCGCGCCCCAGCGGAAGCGATCATGGATATTGCCCAGAGCCCCTCCCCAGATGAGGCCGAGGCCGCTTAAAAGCGCCCGGTCGGAAGGCCTGGCTTTGACGTAAAAATATATGAACGGCAAAACGGAAACAGCCGCCAGAGCCGCCATCTTCAGGCCCTGGGCCGCGCCGCCCCCGCCGGAAAAAAGGCTGAAGGCCGCCCCGGCGTTATAGGCCAGAACCAGATTGAAGAAGCCGTCGATGACCACTTTCGGCTCCCAGAGGCTGAAGCTGCGGCGGGCCGCGTCTTTCGTGACCAGGTCGGCCGCCAGAACCAAAAGCCCCCAGAAAAGAGGCGGAAACCATTTTCGACGCCAAACGGACGTGTTGCGCAAATCAACCTTCAACTCAAGCGGCCCGGGTCAATTCGCCGAGATTGGCCAGCTTCGGCTCCAGGGCTTTCAATATTTCCCTGAAATCGCCGGTCTTCAGACCCAGCATCTCCCAGGCGGCCATGGATATGCGGGGCGCCAGCGGATCGCCGGCGAAGCCGAAGCCCCAGCCGCGAATGATGATGTCGGCCACATGGACGATGGCCGTGCATTCCGGGCAAATGACGGCCCGCTCGGGGTGGTGGTGCAGCCGCATGGGTTCGCCCAAAGTGTCCGGCAGATTCCAGTGTTCGGCCAGCCACTGGCCCACCTCGCCGTGGTGAAAATCCAAAATGGCGCTTTCGGCCTCGTAAAAAAATAAATTTTCCTTTTCGACCTTGGCCCGTATAAGCTTCATTTCCTCAGGCATGTTCAGGGCCAGGACGACCTTGCCCAAATCGTGCAACAGGCCCGCGACCAGAATTTCTTCAGCGTCGTCGCGGCCGAGCACATTGGCCACGGCCCCGGAGGCGGCGGCGCAGCCGATGGAGTGTTCCCAGAGCCCGCCCATGCTCTTTTGGATCATGTCGAACACGGAACTGGTGAGAACCAGGCCCTTGACCACGTCGAAGCCCAGAATCATAAGGGCCTGGGCGATGGAGCTTATCTTGCGGGACATGCCGAAAAAGGCGCTGTTGGCCATGCGCAGCACCTTGGCCGAAAGCACCTGGTCCTGGCTGATGAGCTTGCCCACTTCCGCGGCGCTGGTTTCAGGGTTTTCGACCATGCGGGATATCTTGGCCAC
>JAISRV010000431.1 GCA_031273445.1 Candidatus Adiutrix sp.
GTTCATTTCATGTGCGGCCTATCGAACATCAGCTACGGCCTGCCGGCCCGCAAGTTCATCAACCGCATTTTCATGGCCCAGGCCATCGCCTCCGGCCTTGACGGCGCCATCATCAACCCCCTCGACACGGGCATGATGGGCGCCATCGCCGCCGCCGAGGCTCTGGCCGGCAAAGACAAAAGCTGCATTCGCTATCTAAAGGCCTTCCGCAACAAACTGATCGAAGCCTGACCCTAATCGCCGCTTTCGCCGCGACGGCCCGCGTATTTCGCCGCGGGCCGTTTTTTTGCGCGCCCGGCCTGACAAGGCCGACAGGCCAAAAATAATCGCCGCATAGCGGCCGGCCGCACCTGCCGCTTGCCAAATTGTCATAAACAGGTAAAATATGGCAAGGATGAAATGCCGGCGCGGTCGCCGAACCGGCGGCGTCCTCACTCCACACCTGTCTCCGGCGGCTTGGCCGTTCCGGAGCTTACTTCGGAAAGAGCCGGCGGGCTTGATTCCGCAGGCTTGATTCCCATAAGTTAGGATAATGACCATGACTCAACGCACGCCGCGCAGCCAGACTGATTCATCCCATGCGGAAGCCCCCATGGAGCAGGTTCGTGAAATCCTTTTCGGCGCTCAACTGAAAGATATGGAAGTGCGCTTCCAGCGTCAGGAGGAACGCCTTTTACGGGAGATTCATGAAGTCAAGGATTCTCTGCGTAAACGCCTGGATTCTTTGGAACATTTCATGAAAAGCGAAGTCTCGTCGCTCCTGGGGCGACTCAAGGAAGAGCAAAATGAAAGGGCGGCGGCTCTTAAAGACGAGCAAAGGGAGCGAAGCGAGGCCATCAAGTCGGAACAAAGGGATCGGGCTGAACTCCTGGCCGTGGAAAAACGTGAGCGAACCGAAGCCGTCAAGACCGAGCAGAGGGAACGGACGGAAGCCCTATCCCAGATGACCGGCGACCTTTTGGCCCTTTCGGAAACTTTCGACCGCAGGGCCGCCAAACTTTCCGACGCCCTTGACGCGACGGAAAGGGAGCTGCGGGAACTGTTCATGGTGGAAAACGGCCGCCTGACCGACAAAATCGAGGCCAAATACAACGACGCCCTGAGCGTTCTTTCCAAAACCGCGGCCCAGATCCGTTCCGATATGGTTTACCGCACGGCCCTGTCCACGATGATGACGGAAACGGTCATGAGTCTGAGCAAGCCCTGGAATCTGGAGGCGGCCGCGGCGGATGAGGCTTTCGCCGGCGACGAGCCGCCGGCCGAACGCCTGGACGGGTCCAACGGCTCGGACGAATATCACGGCCGCGCGGCGGAGAGCCAGCCCTGGAGCGAGGCCGGCGAAGAGGTCCCCGGCTCTCCCTGGGACGGCGCTGAGAATGACGATCTGGTCAATCAGGAGAATGCCGAAAGAACTCATAATTAACCAAACAGGACGCTATGGTCGCCGCGCGGAAACAGCCGTTCTCATTTCGGGCCGGCTGTTTAAAAAGAACAGGTCGGCTCGATAGGGCCGACGGAGCGAAGCGACTGGCCCCAGAGGCCGATAAACCGTCCGCCAGGCGAAAATCGCGCTTTTTGCCCGGCTAGGACCAGCCACGACAAGCCTCCAGGCCAAAATGAGAATTGCCGCGCGGTAGTGTTCTGTTTTGTTCCGGTCAGGATAAATATGGGTATTTTGGGTATCTTTAGAAAACGTCCTCTCGACGCCGAAACCTTCGCTCACGCCTCCGCGGTTGGGCCGCCGCCCGAGGCGCCGCCGGCTGAAGCGGCCGTCCGCGGCGGTTTGCCCGAGGCGGCGCCGGAGAGCGCGGCGCCGTGGGGCGAAAGCGTGGATGAAACTTTCACGCCCGCCTGTCAGGAGGCGCCCGGCAACGGCCAAAGCGCGGCGGAGACTTTCGCGCCCGCTTTTCCGGAGGCGCCCGGCGAGGACGAAGGCGCGGCGGAAGCGGGGCCGGACGAAGAGCCGTCGGCTCCGAAAGAGCCGGAAAGCCGCGAAGAGCCGTATTTAAAAGGCGCGGCGGAAGCGGGGCCGGACGAAGAACCGCCAGCTCCGAAAGAGCCGGAAAGCCGCGAAGAGCCGTATTTAAAAGGCGCGGCGGAAGCGGGGCCGGACGAAGAGCCGCCAGCCCCGAAAGAGCCGGAAAGCTACGAAGAGCGTTACTTAAAAAATATCGAGCGGCTGGCTTTTCCGGCCGCGGCCAAGCCGGCCCCGGAACCGGAGAAGGCGTCGGCGGAAGACTGGCCGCCCGCCCCGGACCCGCAGAGCGAGCTCGGCCGGCTCAGAACCATGATTCTGGGCCGTGAAATAGCCCAGGTGGAGGCCTTGCGCCGCACCTTGACCGAGCCCGGCCCGCACGCCAAAGCCGTCAGCCAGGTCATAACCGAGGCGCTTTTGCTGCGCTCCAAAGAAGACGACAAGCTGGGCGCGGTTTTAAGGCCCACGGTGGAGCGAATCTTTAAAGCTTCCGTGGACCGCGACCCGGAAGCCCTGGCCAGCCAGCTTTTCCCGGTCATAGGCCCGGCCATTCGCCGTTCCGTTTCGGAGGCTCTTTTTTCAAAGCTGCAAAGCTTCAACACCACCCTGGAAACGAGCTTGTCGCTCAAAGGGCTCAAGTGGCGCGTCGAAGCTTTGCGCACCAGGAAAACATTCAGCGAAATAGTGCTTTTGAAGACCCTGGTGTATCAGGTCGAGGAAATTTTTCTGATTCACGCGGAGACCGGAACAGCGCTGGAACACCTGCAAATAGAAGGCCTCGAAAATAGAGACACCGACATGGTGGGCAGCATGCTCACCGCCATCCTGTCCTTTATCCGGGACAGCTTCACCCGGGCCGGCCACGACAACCTCGAGACGATGCAGTTCGGCGAACGCACGATTTACTTCCGGCGCTCCGGTCAGATGTATCTGGCCTGCGTGGTCCTGGGTTCTCCCCCGGCCGCCTTGCCGCAGGAGCTGCAGGAGGCGCTGGACCTGATAGTCGTGGAATGCGCCGAAGACATGGCGAACTTCAGCGGCGACATTGAGGGTTTTAAAAAAGCCCGGCGTTATCTGTCTGATTTTCTGATCGCCAAATACAAGGAAAAACCCCGCCAAATGTCTTTTCTGTCGCGTGTGGTCATTTTTATGATCATAGCGGCTCTCCTGGGCGGGGCCGGCTGGCTCTATCGCCGGCATTACGAAGAAATTCAGCGGCAAGAGGCGACGGCGGCGGCGGCGGAGCAGGCTCGGATAAAGGCGGAGGAAGCCCTGGCCCTGGAAGCCGAAACTTTCCGGGTTCATCTGGACGAACTGGATAATACCCCGGGGCTGGTTCTCGTCCGGGTCGCGCCCAGCCGGACCGCGGCCCCCTGGGAGATAACCGTGCTTAAGGACGTGCTGGCCAGGGAGCCGGAAGAAATTCTTCTGGAGAAGAATCTGCCGCCCGGGCGGTTTAAAATTTTCGTCCACCCCTATCTGTCCCTTGATCATGAAATAGTCAAAGCCAGGGTCGAATCGGCCATTGAGCCTCTGCCCGGGGTTGAAATGACTTTTGACGACGCCGCCGGCGTTCTGAAATTCGCCGGTTCCGCTCCCATGGGCTGGATTATGGACACCAAGGAAAGAGCCCAAAGCATAGTCGGCGTCAGATCAGTGGACGTCAGCGGCCTCACGGACCCGCGTATGGCCGAGCTGGAGGCTTTGTTGGCGGAGATCAACGGCGTGATCATACACTTCCCCGTCAACAAAGATGAGCCCACGCCGGAAGACGCCCCGAAGCTGGCGGCCGCGGTCGACAAGGTGGCGGAGCTGGAACAACTGGCCGCCGCCATGCAGATTTCCGTCAGTCTGGTCATATATGGCCATGCCGACGCCACCGGACGCGACAAATATAATTACGAATTGAGCCAGGAGCGGGCCAAAACGGTGGCCGCCATGCTTTACGCGCGCGGCTCCGCCGTGCCCGTCTCCACTTACGGGCTGGGCGCGCAGTTCGCCGCGCCCGCTGAAGGCGCCGGGGAGGCGGCCGCCAATCCGGCCAGCCGCAAAATAGAATTGCGGGTTCGCTTCACCCAGGGCCTCTACGCCGGCGCCGTTGAAAAAGGTCGAATTTTGCCTTAGATATTTATGCTGGGAAACAAAAATACATTGGCGGGAGACAAATGATACTAAAAAAGAAGATATGCATGTTAGGCTCTTTCGGGGTCGGGAAAACCGCCTTGGTTCAGCAATATGTAAATTCCATGTTTTCCGATGTCTACCTCTCTTCCGTGGGCGTGAAAATCAGCAAGAAAACAGTGCGGACCGACGGGACTTCCGTGGATTTTGCGCTGTGGGACCTGGAAGGCCAGGACGACTATGGCGCGGTCAATATCTCCTATCTGCGAGGCGCCGCGGGTTTTTTTCTCGTGGCCGACGGCGTCCGGGGCGAAACCCTGTCGGTGGCGCTGAGTCTGCGCGCCAAAGCCCTGGATACTCTGGGCGCCGACACCCCGCACCTTCTGCTGGTCAATAAAGAAGATTTGAAAGAAAAATGGGAAATAACGGATAAGGTTCTGGATTCGCTTAAGGCCTATGGCGTCAGGCTGCTTCTGACCAGCGCCAAGACCGGGCTGAATGTGAATGAGGCGTTCACCCTTCTGGCCAAGGACATGTTGGAGTAATTCCGGCCTTGCCCTTCCTGAAAACGCGGCTTTGGCTATTTTGGACGGCGCGCTTAAATCCGTCCCTCAAAGCAGGGCCGGAATTAAGCTCCGGAAATTTTCTTGAGAATGCGATTTTCAAGAAAATTCGACAATTGCATTGTCGGCCAGTCGCTCTCGCGCCTGGCCGGCGCCCTGTATGGTTATAAGGAACTAACCGCACAGTGCGCCAGGCTCGGCTTCAGCTTGACCTCCAAGGCGTCTCGATGGAAAATTATGCCGTCCCGGCAGTAAAACTTTGCCGCCTTTTTAGGGCGGTTTGAAGTTAAAAGGGACGCCCTGTTGTATATTTATATTGATTTCATCATGTTAATTATTGGCATGGCCTTTGCTTCACTACTTGTCGCGGCTCGGCGTCCGTCAAAAACGCGCCGGCTAAAACCAAACAACGACAGGGAGTTTCACCATGCCCATGATCATCAAAAAAGACTGGCTGACCATCGGGGAAGTTTCCGAACTGACGGGCGTGCCCATACATACATTACGCTATTGGGAAAGCGAGTTCGACGGCTATTTCAGCCCGCTGCGCACTTCCGGCCGTCAAAGGAGATATGACGAGGAGGCCGTCGCCCGCGTTCTGGAAATTAAAACGCTGCTGAAAGAGGAGAAATACAGCATCGCGGGGGCCCGTCAGGTTCTTTCGCGCAAGATGAACCCCAACGGCGCCCTGCTTGGCTCGCTGGCCGCCGACGAACGCCTCCCCCTGCCCGCCGCCGTCATGGCGCCCCACAGCAACGTCAACTAACCAGCCAGGGCTCCGCCCTGGACCCCGGATGCTCCGCATCCGATCCGTAGGGGCCTGGTCGGCGGGCGGTTGTTGGTCGGCCGGGACCGCCAGCGGAGGCTGCGCCAGGGCTCCGCCCTGGACCCCGGATGCTCCGCATCCGATCCGTAGGGGCCTGGTCGGCGGGTGGTTGTTGGTCGGCCGGGACCGCCAGCGGAGGCTGCGCCAGGGCTCCGCCTTGGACCCCGGATGCTCCGCATCCGATCCGTAGGTAGGGGCAGGGTCTGCCCGCCCGCTTGGTCGGTCGGGGCGTTGCGCGTGATTTCATCCCGGCGTAAAGTTTCAGCGCCTTTGTTCAATCTCTATTCAATGTCTTTGTCCGCTGCCTTCGTTTACTGCCTTCGTTTACTGCCTTTGTTCATCGTTTTTATTGATCTGATTAGCCTTAGCGGGGCCGACGCCTCATGATTTCAGCCCGACCTGAAGCCTCTAAAGACAGCAGCGGACGGGCTGATGAATTCTTCGGAAAGCCGCCCGATTTCAGGCCATTTGTCTGAGCGAAGCGAGTTATGGCCTGAAATCGGGCGGCTTGGAGAAGAAATCATCAGTCCGGCCGCCGGAAAAATGCCGGCCGGCCTCAGCCTCGCCCGGCCTTGGAGCCCGGCCTTGGGGCCCGGCCTTGGCGCCGGCCGCCCGGGCCTCGACTCACTTGACCTCCGCGGCTGTTCCAGCTAAAATTCAGAGAGGGGCAAGCCGCGCCCCGGCCGGCCGATAACCATCGTCGATCAGGCCGCAATGGATCGGGTGCGAAGCATGAGGCGGTTGCCGAGGCGGTTGCCGAGGCGGTTGCCTCAGGGTCCAGGGCTCTGCCTTGGTCAGCGTCTGAGAATGCTGGTCTGGCTGTAGCCGTTTCTGCTCAGGCGGCTGCGCAGGCTGTCGGCCGCCTGTTGGCTGCCCAGCCCGTCTATGGAGACCAGAAAGCGCATTTGGTCGCCTTGGCGTTTCAGGCCCAGACGGACGGAAGAATAGTCGCGCTTCAGTTCGCTTAAAAGTTTTTCCGCCAGGTAGGGGTCGCTGCCCAGAACCACCTCTACGCCGAAGAACCGCGCCCCGGCTTTTCCCGCCGCCGCGCTTCGGGTCGCCGCGTCGCCCCGTTTTTCTTCCGCCGCCAGGCGGCGGGCTTGTTCTCCGGTTATGGCTTTGAGGCTGACGCGAGCCAGCCCGGCTCTCAACATGCCCATTTCCTGGGCCGCGGCCCGGCTTAAGTCAATGACCCGCCCTTTTATAAAGGGGCCGCGGTCGTTTATCCGCATGGTCATGACCTTTTTATTGTCAAGGTTAGTGACCTCGACCCAGGTATGCAGCGGCAGCGTTTTATGGGCGGCGGATATTTTGTTCATATCGTAGACTTCGCCGCTGGCGGTTTTGCGCCCATGAAAAGGTTCGCCGTACCATGAGGCCTGGCCTTTTTCCTTGAAGCCCTCCGCCGAGGCTAGTATATAATAGCGTTGACCTTTGATTACATAGGACTTGCCGCTTCTTTTGGGGCCGAAAGCGCAGCCGCAGAGGCTGACGGCCATCAGAAGCGTTAAAATGAACCGGCCATATTTCAGGTTTTTAAAAAAATTGCCGGTCTTCGCTTCAGCGGGCTTGTCTATGGAGGATTTAAAATCGTGAAAATAAGAGGCTTCCTGGCTCATATAAAACTCCTTGCCGCCGCCGCCGGCGCGCTGACCCTAATTTTGAACCTGGGCCTGGCTGAACCGTCGGCCGCCGAAACCCAAATTCAAAAGAAGAAAACCCAGGCAAACGCCACAGGAAAGAAAACAACAAAAAAAAGCTCGCCAAAGACCGGGGCGGCGCTTAAAAAAACTTCCAAATCCGGTAAGTCAGCTAAAAAAAGACCAGCCGCCAAGCGGGCCGACCAGGCCCTTTCCCTGCCGTGGCCGCAAAACCTGCAAGCCCTGGTCGGCGACGGCGCGGTTCTGGTGGTCGACCATCACGCGCCCAAAGGCCAGCCCAGGGAACTATACGCCTACAATGCGGAGAAGGCCTATGTTCCTGCTTCCATCATTAAAATCGTCACTTCCGGGGCCGCACTTGAATTTTTTGGCCCTGATTATCGGTTTAAAACCGATTTTTTGTTGACTGCCGACAAAGACTTGTGGGTAGTCGGTTACGGAGACCCATATCTTGTGTCGGAAGAATTGGCCCAAGCCGTCAAGGGCCTGCAAAAAAAAGGCTTGAAAGAGGTGCGTCATCTGTATCTTGACGGCTCTTATTTTCAAAAGGGGCTGGTGCTCGACGGCAACACCCAGACCAGGAACCCTTACGACGCCTATAACGGCGCCGTCAGCGTCAACTTCAACACCATCAATTTTGCCCGCGACAAGAAAGGCACGGTGCTGCGTTCCTCGCCGCATATTCCGCTGACCCCACTGGCCAGGGAGATGGGCGCCAGTTTCAAGCGCAGGGGCTCTTTTTGCCTCAATATTTCCGAAAGCCCGGAAATGGCTGAATTGCACGCGGGCCAGACCATAAGGGCTCATCTGGAAGAAGCCGGCGTTAAGGTGAGGGGGGAAATTATTGCCGGGCAGACCGCGCCTAAGCGGCTCCAGGTTTTTTATTCTCACGTTTCCTCAAAAAATATGGAAGACAATATACGCAGCCTGCTGGAGCATTCCAACAACTTTATGACCAATCAGATTTTTCTGGCCCTGGGGGCCGAATTATACGGCGCCCCGGCCACCCTGGAAAAGTCGCGGCTAGCTATGGCCGAATATTTCAAGCGCCATTCGCTCAGCCCCATTTTCATGGGCGACGGCAGCGGCTTGAGCCGCCAGACCACCCTTACCGCGCGGCAGATGGCCGCTGTTTTGGAAATCGTCGAGCCGGAACGCCATCTCTTCCGCAACTGCGACGACGGTCAAGTATTATGCAAGACCGGGACCATGAGCGATATAAAGACTTTAGCCGGATATATCCAGCGCCCGGGCGACCCCGACCGCCCGATCAGCTTCGTCGTTCTCCTCAACGGGACTTCCTATCCGGCCAAAATCCGCAATGACGTGCTGTCGATACTAAAGGCGGAATTCGCCCCGCCTCTCCGCCCGGCCTCAAGCGCCGGCGGCCGCTGACGGCGGCTTCCAGGCCGAAAAGCCCCGCCGGCGCCGCGGGCGGCGAAAAAAATCAAAAAAAACGGTTGACAGAATTTTCAATATCTGCTAAAACACCAAAACCATGTCGATGCTCTCAAGCACCTGAGTATGACTTCCGGCCGAAAGCGGCCAATAAGGAAGCCCAACCTTGAGAATATCGTCGCTTTACCGGCGGCTCAAGCGCGAGCTTGACGGTAAAAAGCCCTTTCCGGGTGCACCTCGGGGAAACTGGCGAGCCGAATTACGGCTTTTTTATTTGTGGATCAAAGCCAGTCTTCCGCCGCCTTGAGGTCCTAAGGCTCGGTAAGGGGATTATTTTTGTCTGACTAATTTTTGTCTGACTAATTTTTGTCTAATGAAGCCGCCCCGTGAAACACAGGCCGCTTTAGGCCGGGTAATAAGGTTGAACACATGCCGACTATCAATCAGCTTATTCGCAAAGGGCGCCAAGCCCAGGTCAAAAAAAACACCGTGCCGGCTTTGAAGGCCTGCCCCCAGAAACGCGGGGTCTGCATCAGGGTCTACACCGCCACCCCGAAAAAGCCCAACTCGGCTTTGCGCAAGGTGGCGCGCGTGCGCCTGTCCAACGGCATGGAAGTGACCGCCTATATTCCCGGCGAGGGCCATAACCTGCAGGAGCACTCCGTGGTCATGATTCGCGGCGGCCGCGTCAAAGACCTGCCCGGCGTGCGTTACCATATCATCCGCGGCGCCCTTGATTCCATCGGGGTTCAGAAACGCCGCAACGGCCGGAGCAAATACGGGGCCAAGCGTCCCAAGTAAGCGCCGTTTCGCTGATTCGACCGACGCTTCAGTTCTGACTTTTCAGCCATATTTTTCGACGACAGGTAGGTTAAGATGCCCAGGCGCAGAGAGGTTTCCAAACGGGAGATCACTCCCGATCCGAAATACGGCAACAAGATGGTGGCCCGTTTCATCAACAATCTTTTGCGTAAAGGCAAAAAGAGCACGGCCGAGCGCATTTTCTACGGCGCCATCGACATCATCGCCGAAAGAACCAAGGACGATCCCTTAAAGACGTTTGAAAGAGCCCTGGAGCAGGCCAAACCGGCGGTGGAAGTCAAAAGCCGCCGTGTGGGCGGTTCGACCTACCAGGTGCCGGTGGAGATTCGCCCTGATCGCCGTAATGCCCTGTCGATCCGCTGGCTGATCAATTATGCCCAGAACCGCGGCGAAAAAGGCATGGAGGCCAAACTGGCCGGCGAGTTGATGGACGCGGCGCAGGGCCGCGGCGGTTCCGTCAAAAAACGGGAAGACACCCACCGCATGGCCGAGGCCAATAAAGCCTTCGCCCACTACCGCTGGTAGTTCCCGACTTGTTGCCGCCGCCGTGGTCGTTCCGGCGGCCGACTTTTGTTCAAGCCTAGGCGCGCGCTTTTCAAAAAGCCGGCGCGGAGGGCGAAAAAAGCGCGCATGCGCCCCGGCCTTAAAGGCCGTCGCCGGCTTTGAAGGCCGGTTTTTAAGGATTCAACTTTTGGCTCGTCAAGTCCCCATAGCGAACACACGCAACATCGGCATCATCGCCCATATTGACGCCGGCAAGACCACCACTTCGGAGCGCATACTGTTTTATACAGGCGTTTCCCAGAAGCTCGGCGAAGTCCATGACGGCCAGGCCACCATGGACTGGATGGAGCAGGAGCAGGAGCGCGGCATCACCATCACTTCGGCCGCCACCACCTGTTTTTGGCGCAAACATCGCATCAACCTGATCGACACTCCCGGCCATGTGGACTTCACCGTCGAAGTCGAACGCAGTCTGCGCGTTCTTGACGGCGCCGTGGCCGTTTTTTGCGCCGTCGGCGGCTGCCAGCCCCAGTCCGAGACCGTTTGGCGTCAGGCCGACCGTTACGGTGTGCCCCGCATCGCCTTCATTAATAAAATGGACCGCACCGGCGCCGATTTCCGCCGTTGCCTTAAGGAGATGCGCGAGCGCTTGTCGGCCAACCCCGCCCTGACGCAGCTGCCCATCGGCGCGGAAGATCAGTTTGAAGGCCTGATCGACCTGGTGGAGATGAAGGCCCTTTATTACTCCAGAAACCCCAAGGATCCGACGGCTTTTGAAACCAGGGAAATTCCGGCGGCCCTCCTGGAAGAAGCCCGGGAAGGGCGCAGCCAGCTTATTGAAACTCTGGCCGACGTCGACGACGCCCTCATGGAGGCCTTTCTTGAGGGCCGGGAGGTCTCCGCCGCCAAACTGCGCGAAGTTCTCAGGGCCGGCGCCGTCAGCCTGAAGATCGTGCCGGTTCTCCTGGGCTCGGCTTTTAAAAACAAGGGCGTCCAGCCTCTTTTGGACGCCGTCGTCGATCTTTTGCCTTCCCCCCTGGACATTCCGCCGGTCATCGGCATGAATCCCAAAGGCGAAATGACGGAGCGCAAGTCCGACGACGGCGAGGCTTTTTCGTCTCTGGCCTTCAAGTTGATGACCGACCCCTATGTCGGTCATCTGACCTTTCTGCGGGTTTATTCCGGCGTCTTGAATTCCGGCGACCAGGTTTACAATTCCAGCCGCGAGACCCGGGAGAAGATCGGCCGCCTTTTAAAAATGCACGCCAACAAGCGTGAAGAGATAAAAGAGGCTTACGCCGGCGACATCGTCGCCGCGGTGGGCCTGCGCAACTCCACTACCGGCGACACCCTCTGCGATGAAGCCAGGCCGGTCATCCTGGAAAAACTGCATATACCCGAGCCCGTCATCCACATCGCCCTGGCCCCGGCCAGCAAAGACGACCAGGAAAAATTAGGCGCCGCGCTGGCCAAACTGGCCTCCGAAGACCCCTCCTTCCGCGTGCGCACCGACGAGGAAACCGGCGAGACCATCATTTCCGGCATGGGCGAGCTCCACCTGGAAATCATTGTCGACCGGCTGGTGCGCGAATTCAAGGTCCAGGCCAACATGGGCGCCCCTCAGGTGGCTTACCGGGAGACCATCACCAAGAGCGTCGAAGTGCAGGGCAAGCATGTTCGCCAGTCCGGCGGGCGCGGCCAGTACGGCGACGTCTGGCTGCGTCTGGAGCCTATCGAGCCAGGCAGCGGCATGGTCTATGAAACCGCCGTGGTCGGCGGCACAGTGCCCAAGGAATACCACAACGCCGTCGGCGAGGGCATTTTGGAGGCCGCCCGCAAAGGCGGCGTCAAGGCCGGCTTTCCGGTCACCGACGTCAAAGTCACGCTGTTTGACGGCTCCTACCACGACGTCGACTCCTCTGAAATGGCCTTCCACATTGCCGGCTCCATCGGCTTTAAAGAGGGGCTGCGCCAGGCTCGGCCCATTTTGCTTGAACCCATCATGGATATGGAAGTGGTGACCCCGGAAGACTATGTCGGCGACGTCATGGGCGATATTTCTTCCCGCCGCGGCCGCGTCGCCGGCATGGAAGCCAAAAGCGGCTTTCAGATCATCACGGCCGAAGTGCCCCTTTCGACCATGTTCGGCTATTCCACCGAATTGCGGTCGCGCACCCAGGGCCGCGCCACCTTTACGATGCAGTTCGGCCGCTATCAGCCCATGCCGGAGAGCGTGGCCTCTGAAGTCGCGGCCGCCCGCGAGGCTAAAAAAGCGGCCGAAAGCAGGTAGCCGGCCTTTCCGGCTGACGCCTTCAACCGGCGATTTTTGCAATTAATCGCCATTATAGGCCCGGTCGGCGGCAAAAGCGTCGTGATTTCGGACTTTGAACGAAATCAGGCCTGATGAGTTCATTCGGCGATTCAAGAAATAAAATTATCCGCGGCGGCCCCTTTGGCCCGCCCGATTAAAGCGCCCGCTATATCGCAAAAGAAGGGCAGTGGAGGCGAAAATGGCCAAAAAGAAGTTTGACCGCACCAAACCCCATGTCAACGTCGGCACCATCGGACATATCGACCACGGCAAAACCACGGCCACCG
>JAISRV010000022.1 GCA_031273445.1 Candidatus Adiutrix sp.
GTGGCCATCAACTGCGGCGGCATGCCGGAAAACCTGGTGGAGAGCGAATTGTTCGGCCATAAAAAAGGCTCTTTCACCGGCGCGACCAGCGACAAACAGGGTCTGGTCGCCATCGCCGACGGCGGCACGCTTTTTCTCGACGAACTGGGCGAACTGTCCCTGACCATGCAGGTCAAGCTTTTGCGCGTTCTGCAGGAGAAAACTTTCCGGCCCGTCGGCGGCGAACGCGAATTGACTTCCGATGTCCGCTTCATCTCCGCCACCAACCGGAACCTCGAAACCGAGATCATGGCCGGCCGCTTTCGGGAAGATCTTTATTACCGCATCAACGTCATCAACATTCATCTGCCGCCCTTAAGGGAACGCACGACCGACATTCACCTCCTGGCCCATTTCTTCCTTGAGAAATACAGTAAGCTCCAGAACAAAGACGTGCGCAAGCTGTCGGCCTACGCCCTCGACATTCTGTCGCGCTATCACTTTCCCGGCAATGTGCGCGAGCTGGAAAACATCATTGAGCGGTCGGTGGCCCTGGAGCAGTCCAGCATCATTCTCCCCGAAAGCCTGCGGCTGGCCGATTTCAAGCGCGACAATCTTCCGGTCTGGGGCTTCTCCGACGGGCCGGGCGCGCCGCCTCCGCTCCCTTCCGCCGGGCCGCTGTTCTACCCCGCCGGCCCGGCCCCGCCGGCCTCCTCCGCATCGCCCGCGGCGCCGCCCTACGCCGCGTCCGCGTCTTATTCGGCCCTCTCGCCGGAGAGCTCCAACTTGGCGGTTTCCGATATGCGCAAGGTCATGCGCGAGGCCATGACCGCGGTTCTCCCGGGTCTGCCGGCCGGCGGCATTGACGAACTTTTGGCCACGCTGGAAAGTTATTATATTTATCGGGCCATGTTCATGACCGGCGGCCTCAGGGGCCGGGCGGCGGATCTGCTGACAATCAGCCCCTTTCGGTTGCGGGCTCGCCTGGGCTCCTGTGAATTGTCCGATTTGTCGCCAAGCGCCTTGGCGAAAATTGAGCCGGAAAAATTCCCCAAGCCGGAATTGCCGGAGGGGCTGGCCCCGGATTGGAGTCCGGAAGGCCTGGATCTTGACGAAACCCTACATGCCGTGGAACGGCATTTCATCCACGAGGCTCTGACCGGGAGCGCCGGCAATAAAACGGAAGCCGCCTCCCTATTGGGGCTGTCGCGGCGCTCTTTTCAGCATCGGTTGGAGCGCACTGGCTACGAGAGGCAAGGCCATGGATCTTGAAATCTTGAAAAAATTGAATGAGGAACTGGCCGCGGGTCATCCGGCGGTGCTGGCGACGGTCATAAAAACCAGCGGCTCCGCGCCGCGCAAAGCCGGCGCTCAGATGCTGATCTACGAAAATAAATCCATTTTCGGCACCGTCGGCGGGGGCCGCGCGGAAGCCAACGCCATAGAGAAAGCCGGCTGGGCTTTTGAAAGCCGCCGTTCCGCCGTCATCAGCATGGATCTAAACGCCAGCGTAGCCGCGCAGGAAGGGATGGCCTGCGGAGGCGCCATGGAAATTTTCATTCAATATATCGCGGCCGAGGCCGGCTCTGATCAGGCAGGGGATTAATGCATGGGTAACGACGTCTATCAACGTTCTCTGGCCGCCCATCGCCAGGCGAGGGGTAAAATCGCCACGACTTTGAAAATGCGGCTGAACAGCGAAGAAGATCTGGCCCTGGCCTACACTCCCGGCGTAGCCGAGCCCTGCCGGACCATCGCCGCGGATCCGGCGGAAGTCTATGAGCTGACCTCCAAATGGAACACCGTGGCCGTGGTCACCGACGGCAGCGCCGTTCTGGGGCTGGGCGACATCGGGCCGGCGGCTTCATTGCCGGTCATGGAAGGGAAAAGCGCCCTCTTCAAGCGCTTCGCCGACATAGATTCCTTTCCCCTGGCTCTGGCCACCAGGAACATTGATGAAATAGTGCGCACCGTCTCAGTCATAACTTCCAGCCTAGGCGGCATCAACCTGGAAGACATCGCCTCCCCCCGCTGCCTTGAAATTGAGCGCCGCCTGCAGGATGTCTGCGATATTCCCGTTTTTCACGACGACCAGCACGGCACCGCCGTCATCAGCGCGGCCGGGCTTTTTAACGCCCTTAAGCTGGCCGGAAAAGAACTGGCCAAAGTTAAAATTGTGGTCGGCGGCGCGGGCGCGGCCGGCGGGGCGGCGATTCGTTTTCTGATGAGTTTCGGCGCGGCCGACATCGTGGCCTGCGACCGACGGGGGGCCATCTATCAGGGACGCCCCGGCATGACCAACTGGGCCTCGGAAGAATTGGCCCAAATCACCAATCAGGAACGGGAAAAGGGCGATTTAGGCCAGGTGATTCGCGGGGCCGACGTTTTTATCGGCCTTTCGGCCCCCGGCACGCTCACCGGGGAGATGGTCGCGGCCATGGCCCCGCGGGCCATCGTACTGGCCATGGCCAACCCCACGCCGGAAATTTTCCCGGATGAGGCCAAAGCCGCCGGCGCCCTGGTCGTGGCCACAGGCCGCAGCGATTTCCCCAACCAGCTCAACAACTGCCTCGGGTTCCCCGGCATTTTTCGCGGCGCCTTGGATACGCGGGCCTACCGGATCAACGAAGAGATGAAAAAGGCGGCCGCCCTGGCCTTAAGCGGGCTGGCGGCTGAAAAAGAGCTTAACCCCGACTACATCATTCCCAGTATTTTCGACCCGCGAGTGGCCCCGACCATCGCCGCCGCCGTGGCCGAAGCGGCCCGGGCCACGGGCGTGGCCCGCCGCTGACTATGGACGCACCCGTTACGCCGGAAATATCAGGCGAATCCGAAAGTTTCATCGAAGCCAAAATCAGGCTCTCCCGGGCGGCCAAGGTCAACCGCCCGATTCTGATCATAGGCGAGCGCGGCTCCGGCAAAGAACTGGCCGCCGCCCGCCTGCACTATCTGTCGCCGCGCTGGCGCGGCCCTTATGTGACTTTGAACTGCGCCGCCTTAAGCCCCAATCTGGCCGAATCCGAGCTGTTCGGTTACGAACCGGGGGCCTTCACCGGGGCGGCCCGCGTGGCCCATGGCCGCTTCGAGGCGGCCGACGGAGGCACGCTTTTTTTAGATGAAATCAGCCACCTCGGCCTTGAGATTCAGGCTAAAATATTGCGGGTGGTGGAATACGGCTCTTTTCAGCGCCTGGGCAGCCATCAGGAGCGGCGGGTCGATGTGCGCCTGGTTTCGGCCACTAACGTGGATTTGCGGCAACGCGCCGCCACAGGAGCCTTTTTGCCCGACCTCTTGGATCGCCTCAGTTTTGAAGTGATTGTCCTGCCGCCTCTGCGCGAACGCGCCGGCGACGTCCCCCTTCTGGCCCATCTTTTCGCCGGGCGCATGGCCGCGGAAATGTCTCTGCCGGAAACGCCGGCTTTCACTCCGGAAGCTCTTGAGGCCCTGGAACAATATGACTGGCCCGGCAATGTCAGGGAATTGAAAAACGTGGTTGAGCGGGCGGTTTACCGCGTGGAGGCTCCGGTCATCACGCCCGCCGACCTGGAACTGACGCCGCCGACCTTGCCCGCCGCCGCCCCGGCCGGGGAATCCGCGCCCGCGGCCGCCTCTGATGCTGGAGGGGCCCGGCGCGATCTTGCGCCCGCCTTGCCTCTGGCTGAAAACGAATTCGACCGGCTGCTCGCCGCCGCCGCCGCCCGCCTAATCAAAAGGGCCCTGCTCAAAGCCCCTTACAA
>JAISRV010000029.1 GCA_031273445.1 Candidatus Adiutrix sp.
AGCAGGGAGAAGCGTCGGAAGATTCTTCTTGTGGACTTCCGCCGCTTCTCCCTGCTGTTCTCGTCAAAGTCGGACATTTCCCTTGTTTTAAAACCGGACAATTCATTTGTTCGTAACAATATTTTTAAATGACCTGATTCAACTTCCCGAATATGCTATAATAGAGACTTCGCGAGGAGTGCTGCAAGGGTTGCCCCCAGGCTCGCGTTCATCAACGGCGCTCGTTATTATTTATTATGGAGGTAACCCGTATGGATTACAAAATCGCGGATCCGTCTCTGGCCGAATGGGGCCGGAAAGAAATCAACATCGCTGAAACCGAGATGCCGGGCCTGATGGCCCTGCGGAAAGAGTTCGGCCCGCAAAAGCCGCTGGCGGGCGCCCGCATCGCCGGCTCCCTGCACATGACCATCCAAACCGCCGTCTTGATGGAAACCCTGGCCGCCCTGGGCGCCGAAGTGCGCTGGGCTTCGTGCAACATCTTCTCCACCCAGGATCACGCGGCCGCGGCCATGGTCAAGGCGGGTCTGCCGACCTTCGCCGTCAAAGGGGAAACTTTGGAGGAATACTGGGACTATTGCCACTGTATTTTCGACTGGCCGGAAGATAAGCCGGCCAACATGATTCTGGACGACGGCGGCGACGCCACGCTTTTGATCACCAAAGGCGCGGCCGCGGAAAAAGAGACCTCCCTTCTCGACCGCCCCGACAGCGAGGAAGCCGAGGTTCTTTTCGCCGCCATAAAACGCCGCCTGACCCAAGACCCCCGCTGGTATTCCCGCCGCCTCAGCCACATCAAAGGCGTAACCGAAGAAACCACCACCGGCGTTCATCGCCTCTATCAAATGGAAGAAGCCGCCGCCCTGCCCTTCCCGGCCATCAACGTCAACGATTCGGTGACCAAATCCAAGTTCGACAACCTTTACGGCTGCCGCGAGAGCCTGGTCGACGGCCTCAAGCGGGCCACCGACGTCATGGTGGCCGGCAAAATCGCGGTCATCCTGGGCTACGGCGATGTGGGCAAGGGCTGCGCCCAGAGTCTGCGCGGCCTCGGGGCCACGGTCTGGGTCACCGAAATAGACCCGATCTGCGCCCTGCAGGCGGCCATGGAGGGCTACCGGGTGGTGCGCATGGACGAGGCGGCCTCACAGGCCGACATCTTCGTGACCACCACCGGCAACGTCAAAGTCATCACCTATGAGCACATGCGGGCCATGCGCGATCAGGCCATCGTCTGCAACATCGGCCACTTCGACAGCGAAATAGACGTGGCCTCCCTGCGCCGCCACCCCTGGGAAAACATCAAACCCCAGGTCGACCACATCATCTTCCCCGACGGCAAACGCATCATCCTCCTGGCCGAAGGCCGTCTGGTCAACCTCGGCTGCGCCACCGGGCACCCCAGCTTCGTGATGAGCAACAGCTTCAGCAACCAGGTGCTGGCCCAAATCGAACTATACGCCAAAGGCGAGTCTTATCGGAACAAAGTCTATATGCTGCCCAAACATCTGGACGAAATGGTGGCGCGTCTGCACCTCGACCGTATCGGCGCCCGGCTGACCACCCTGACCGAAGAGCAGGCCCTATACATCGGCGTCCCGACAAACGGCCCCTACAAAGCCGATTACTACCGCTATTGACCCCCCCCCAGGGCTCCGCCCTGGACCCCGGATGCTCCGCATCCGACCCGCAGGGGCTTGGTCGGCGGGCGGCGCCTGGTCAGCCGGGGCTGTCCGCCCTCCTGGTCGGCTGGGGCTGTCCGCCCTCCTGGTCAGCCGGGGCTGTCCGCCCTCCTGGTCGGCCGGGGCTGTCTGTCTGTCCAGTAAACTGAAGCAACGCCGCCGTCGGCCAATCCTCCCTGATTGGCCGACGGCGGCCTTGCCTTCTAAAAAAATAACAAAATCTTCGCCGACCCGTAACCTCTTTGTAACATCCGTCCTCTATATATTAACTATTAATAACGACAGTCCAATTCCAATTCTAAACAAGTTCGATTTAGAAATGGAATAAGGCTCGAAGGCCCGCGGGCCGCCTCTTGCGGCCGCGGCCTGTGGGCCTTTCAGCCGCTGAAGCAAGGAGGGGCGAAATGACGGCCGGTCAAATGAGTTTTAAAATGCGCCTGGGGCTGTTTCTGCTCCTGGCGGCGATACTGACCCTGGTTTATCTGTCGAACGCGCCCGGGGCCTGAACCGCGGAACCGCCTTAAACGGGACTTTCCATCCTGGCTGTAGTCGTGTATGATTAGCCAATATCGCTGGCGTCAAAGCCGAAGGCGGAATCGGCGGACAGAGCTCAAACGGCAGCTGACAAGGAAAGGAACACAACACAAATGACCAAGGCGGAACTTATTGCCCAGGTGGCGGAAGAAACCGGACTGACGAAAGCGGCTGCGAAAGGCGTCATAGAGGCGACATTGGGCCATATCACCAAAGTCATCAAAAAGGAAGGGCGCTTCGCTTTGGTCGGCTTGGGCGTCTTTGAAGTGGTGAAACGCAAGAAAAGGAAAGGCCGTAATCCGCGCACCAACGAGCCGATGACGATCAAGGCCTACAAAACGGTTAAATTCAGGGCGGCTAAAGCCTTGAAAGATTCGGTCAACTGAACGAAAGCCTATTTCGGCGAATCCATCGGCTGAAAACACGGTTTTCAGCCGATCTGGCTATCAGTCGCCCCACAATCGACAGGACGGGGAAAAGATGTCGTCACAGACAAATTTTCAAGTCAAGAGGCCGCTATGCCGGGCCTCCCTGGCGGATATTAATGTTCAGGAAAAACGGCTCTATGGCGTCAACAAAAACAAATGGGACGGCAATTATGGGCGGATCAGGAAAATCCCTATGCTCAAAAATGATCGTCAAAAGGTGATGAATGATTTTGCGGCGCGGACTTGGATAGCTTCCGAAATTTTATGAATGAAAAACGGAAAGTTATCCGGGCTGGTTCGCCTTTTGCCTCATGGAGCAAGTTTCTGGAACATCAGGCTGGCCTGGGTGGTGATGGCTGAACCGCAACCGCCCGTCACGCCGACTCTCGCCGCCACTTCACGCCAAAGAAAATTTCTTGCCGTTGTCACAAGGATGAGTAAGATCAAAACTCTCATCAAGTAGTAATGGTCAGACACATCAAGCCTTTCCATGAACCAGAAAAATGTGACGCCGAAGATTACGGCACTTCGTTTTTTCAGCATAGCTGATTGATTTTGATACGCGCTACCTGGCGAACTTTTTCTCGCGCCAGGCCATTTAACAGCCAGCTGGGATTCCCAGTTTGACGGTCAAATATCTTCAGTGATCCGGCTAAAATTTTTCATCAGCCATCCAGTCCAACATTTGGGTGCTTCTCAGCCCTTTGGCCGTATTCGCATCCACTTTGTAAATTTTTTGATAAAAATCCAGGGCGAAGTCATAGACATTAAAGTCGCTGAATCGATCCGGGTAGGCGGCTTTGGCCATTACCAGAATGTCCAACGGATATTCCAACCGGGGGGCGCAGAAGCCCGGCGTCCAAGGCATGGCGTAAACGCGACGGTTTTTAATGGCTTTTAACTCAGATAAATCCGCAAAATCAGGGGCTTCATACAATTCCTGGGGCGGATGATAACCGCCGAGCGGCGACAGGACTATGACGTCCGGGTCCAGAGCATATAACTGCTCGGTGCTCAGGTGGACGCCAAAGCCGTGACCGGGGTAGGCGTTTTTAGCGTTCACCAGCGTTTCCATGAGGTAGGAAATAGGGGCGTCGCTGCCCATAGCCGATGCGGTGGCGCTCATCCGCCGGAGAAAAGAAGCCAGGCCCATATACAGCATGGAGACTTTCTGATCGTCGGGTATCAGGCTGACCCGCGTTCGCGCGTCATTTTCAATTCCGGCCAGATAGCCAGCCAGTTCCTCAGCCTCGTTTCGGCGGTCGAAAACTTCGCCCAAAAGAACTATTTCGTCTCTGATGGCGGTGATGTCTGCGCCGCAGACGCCAGGAGCGTTCAGCACCACCAGGGGCCAACCGGCGGCTTCAATAGCCTCGATGGTTTTGGCCAGGTGGGTCTCGTCACGGTTGACGGCGCAGTCTCCGGCCCGAAGGATGACCAGGTCCGGCTGAACTTGCGCCAATATTTCCAAATTGGGCGGGCCGCCTTCCAGGCCCTGGAAGGATGGCAGTTCCGCCAGACGGGGGTGCATAAAACGCAGGGCATCGAAGCCGTGGCGGGCAATTTTTTTACCCGAAACTGTTTCAAAGACAAAATCGACGTCAATGGTCATATACCGGGAACTGACTGCCGCCAATCGGCCGATAAGCCCAAAGGAGGCCATGACCTCTTCCACAAGCCCATCATCAACGGCGGCCACTTTTTGGAGTTCGGCCGGAAAAGTCACGATGCGGCCGCGCATGTCTGTGACTGTGCGGGTTTCGGCGGCCTGGGCCGCCGCTGCGGTTATAATTAACAGGAACATTGGAAAAATAAAAAAATTACGCATCGTTGGCCTCGCGAGGTGAAGTCAGGGGATAAATGAACGACCGCCCGTTTAAGTCGGCGGTCTGGATAGGACGGTCATACAGTTCTTCCAGTAAACCTCTGGTGATGATCTCTCTGGCTGGGCCTTCGGCCAGGATGCGGCCGTCTTTGATGGCCGCCGCCTCGTCGCAGAACCACAGAATGTGATTGGGGTCGTGGCAGCAGATAATGGCCCCGAGGCCCTCTCTGGCTATAGATTGCACAGCTTCCCAGACAATGAGCTGGTTGGAAAAATCCAAAGACGAGGTAGGTTCGTCCAGAAAAAGAAGCGCGGCCTCCTGGGCCAGGGCTCTGGCCACCAGCACCAGTTGTCGTTGACCGCCGGAAAGATGATTGTAATTTTCATTGGCCAGCGCCGTCAGATTCAACCTCGCCAAGGCTTGATCCACGGCTCTGTGGTCGGCTTTCGACAGCGCTGGTATGGCCCCGCGATGAGGGGTGCGGCCCATCTCAACCATTTCGCGGACAGTGTAGGGAAAGGCGGGGCGATGTTCCTGCGGCACATAGGCCACGCGGGCGGCCAATTCACGGGGGCTATATTCCGCAATAGATCGTCCCTCCAGTTCAATCTGGCCGCGGGCCACTTTCAGAAAACCAAGGCAACACTTAAAAAGGGTGGTCTTACCGCTGCCGTTGGGGCCCAGGAGGCCTCGCAGACGTCCGCCCCGAAGATTCAGCGAAATTTCGTGCAAAATCGTCCTGCGGCCATAGGCGAAGGAAAGTTCGTGAACGCTCATCAGGGTTTTACCGGCCATAGATGTCCCTCCCTTTGGAGCGCAGTAGCCACAACAGATAGGGCGCGCCGACAATGGAAGCGACAATACCCAGGGGAATCTCGGCCGGGGCCAGGGTTCGGGCGATGGTATCGCAGATCAGAAGGAAAATGCCGCCCAAGAGGGCCGACACGGGCACGACCCAGCGGTTGTCCGGTCCGAATATCATTCTGGCGGCGTGGGGCATCATCAGCCCCACCCAGGCGATGACGCCGCAGGTGGAAACGCAGACGGCGGCGGCAAAGGTGGCCGCGATGATAATCATAAAACGGCAAAAGGCCGGGTTGAGGCCCAGGCTGCGGGCTTCCTCGTCCCCCAGCGACAGGACGTTCAGATGCCAGCCGTACCACCACAGGAAAATGAAAGCCGGAGCCACGCACAAAACGGTCAGCCGGGCGTCATCCCAGGTTGCGTAATACAGCCCGCCCATCATCCAGAAAGTGATTTCGCGCAACTGGGCGTCGGCGGCCAGATATTTCATAATGCCCACCACGGCCCCGAACAGAGCCCCGACAATGATGCCGGACAAAACCAGGGCCACCGACGAGGTTTCGCCCCGGCTACGGGCCAGACCATAGGTGATGGTGACGGCGGCCAGGGCGAAAAGGAAGGCGGTTAACTGGCCCTGGGGGAAAATATGGGGATAGACAATGGCCAGAGCCGCACCACAGGCCGCGCCGGCCGAAACCCCCAGAATGTAGGGCTCCACCAGCGGATTGCGGAAGCAGCCCTGGTAGGCGGCGCCGCTGACCGCCAGAGATAGGCCGGCGGTCAGGGCCAGGATCAGGCGGGGCAGCCTGATGCGCCAGACGATGACCTCCTGCGCCCGACTTATTCCCGCCGTTTCCCCACCGCTAATTTTGCCCCAGATCAAGCCGAAAACTTTTCCGGCCTCAATATCGTACTGCCCGGCCGTCAGGGCCGGAAAAACAAGAATTATGAGCAAGGTTAAAAGCAGGGCGGCCGTGATAAGCTTACGCTTATAGGTCATGTTGTTCTCCGATAAGTTTGAAATCCAGGCGGCGGTCATGGTGGAGCCCTGGAGACATCCGGGAGAACGGATTCGCCGATGAAGCAAATTCCTGGCGTCGGCCGTCTGGGCATTGACGGCCGCCAGCGCCCCCTAGGCTCCACTATGACCGCCAATTTGGCCACAAAAAACCGATTCCAGCCGCCGGGGCCGCAATCGGTCTTCATGATCCGCTTTTTAACTTCCCTTCAGGGAAGTGCCAATTTAAGCGCAAAGGCGGTCTTATGTCAAGCTTTGTTTTCTGTTCGGGCCCGATTAAAAAAATATTGCCAAAAGCCCAACGGTGTGGTAAAGTGGTAAAAAGATGAAACATAAAATGGATATGTTTTTAGTGCATGAAGCCTTAAGCCCCATTATTGTTGTTGTTTGTTTGTTTGGCAAGTTCACATAAATAATATCAGGCATGAAGCCTGGAGCCGCTATTGTATTGGCGGTTCCAGGCTTTTTTTATTCCCCGGCGGCTAACGGGAGAGGTTTCCGGGGAAATATCAACAGCGGCAACAACAATGAGGAGAAAAGGCAATGAAGATGAAAAGAATTACCCGAACTATGGCCGCCCTGGCTTTAACGCTGGGCCTGGCCGCCTCTCCCGCCTCGGCTCAGACAAGCGCCGGCGCGGCGGACGGACGCACCCAACAGGGCCAGCCAAAAGCCGACAATCTCACCCAGGGGTCTTTGACGGCTTATACCCTGCCCACGGTCACTGTCTATGGCGTGGCCGATCAAACTCCAACCGCCCCGGTCACTACCCGTTTTGGCGCCCAGTTTAACGTGGTCACCGAAGACCAGATCAGGCTTCAGAATTCTCTGGATTTTCTTGACGCTCTGCGCAATGTTCCGGGGGTCATGTATCAGAAAAAAAACATAGTTGGCGGCCAGACCAGTCACAGCCTCTAGATTCGAGGACGTGGAGCCAGCCACCCCAGCCCGGATCTGAATATCTATTTCGATGATGTTCCCAGAAGCGGCGTTCTTTATGGTCAGACCCTGGCCGATGGCATTCCGGTCTATGCTCTGGGCGGTATGGAAGTTTACAAATACCCACAACCCTCGCGGTTCGGGACAGGTTACGGCATGATTAACTTCATTCCCAAACACATGACCGAGGAAGGGTATGAATTTCGGACAAGTTTTCAGGGCGGCAGTTATGGCGCCTATGCTGAAAATATGGGGTTCGGCCTGAAAGATGGGGCTTTTGATGTTTACGCGGCCCAGAGCTGGGTTTCCAGCGACGGCTATCTGGATCATTCCCGCGCCCAGCAGCAGAGCTATTACCTGAATATGGGCTTTCAGGCCAGCGAAAACTGGAATTTGAGACTCCTGATCAATTATGTTGACGCCCAGACCCTAAACCCTGTTTTTTATCCAGATGGCTTAAGAAGAACAACCGGCGCACCGGGAGCGGAACGTTATGACACCGAAACCTCATTTACGACGGTGACCTTATCGAACCAATATGATAGCGCCTCGGGCTATGTGAAATTTTATTACAATGATACGGATTTTCATATCCTGGGTGAGCCAAGTGGCGGCCTGAGCGCCTCCTCGTCTGAGCAGAGCAATCAGTTGAGCGGCGTTCGGGTGCGGGAAACTTTCAATTTGTGGGAAGGCAACGAGATCGTCGCCGGCTTCGACCTCGACAGAACCCGCCTGAAAAATACTAATAACCCCTATGTCGGCGCAACAAGGATTTGGAACTTCCCCAACCAGACTGTGTTCTCGCCCTACGCGGCCATAAGCCAGTTTTTTGGCAGTGAAGAAGCTTTTCACCTCACACCTTCGGCGGGGCTGCGTTATTGCCGCCATAACGTTTTCGATGATGAAGCTTCTCCGCAAGCCGGTTTGGTGCTGGGCTATGGCAACACTAATTTAAATTTCAACTACGCCAAGGGGGTCAACTATCCATCGCCGGTCGTTCTTCAGGGTTTTCTCCAGGATAAAGCGCTTCCAGCCAACTTCATCACCACTGAAATTAAACCGGAAGCGGCGGATCATTACGAAGTTGGCCTGACCCATAGCTGGCCGGAGCTGGCGACCCTGGGCCTTACTTACTTTAACGATAAGGGGAAAGACCGGACGAGGGCCTATATGTATGGTCCGGCTCCGACTCCGTCCTTTTGGGCCGGGCCCGCCTTTTAAAACCTTTTTAAATGGTGTGATTATGACGACTCAGGCTGCGGATTCCCGCGACAAAAAACGCCTTGAATTTTTTGAAGGGGCCGCCGAAAATTGGGAGGCCCAAAATTATACGCCGGAAATCATAGGCCAGGTCAGAAATTTGCTTCTCTCCTTAAATCTTCCGGCCGGCAAAACTATTTTAGACGTGGGTTGCGGCCGGGGGGTACTCATCCCCATTCTCCGGGAAATCATGGGGCCGGCGGCCAAAATCATCGCCCTGGACGCTTCGGCGGCCATGCTGGAAGGGGCGGCGGCCAAAGACAGCGAGGTCAAAACCATTCAGGCCAGAGCGGAAGCCATTCCCTTACCGGACAACCATGTGGATTTGTTAATCTGCTTTTCAGCCTTCCCCCACATCCACGACAAACCCGCCGCCGCCGACGAGTTTTATCGGGTTCTCACGCCGGGGGGGACGGCTTACATTCTTCATCTGTGCGACCGCGAAAAAATCAACATGCACCATGATGGCCACCGGGCCGTCCACGGCGATCACTTGCCAAACTCTGAGACCATGAAGCGGATGTTCACTGAAGCGGGCTTTGCCGAGACGATTTTGAGCGAAGGGCCGGAACGCTATTTCTTTTCAGCGAAAAAAGAGTAGATGGATGACAACCCGCCTGATTGATTTTTCTGACGATTTTGAACCGCTTGATGGGCCTTCAGTCAAAAAAATTGAACCTTTGGGCGGCGTATTATTATGGCCGGCGGCATTTTCCTAATCTCCGGCGGCTACGGCCTGGCCTGCTGGCGGGAATTTATCCGGCCTTTAGCGCCGCCAGGGCCGATGCGCTCAAAGCCCTACGGGACATGTAATCTAAAATGCATTCAAACTAGCGGCCTGTGCGGTTAGAAGGAACTAACCGCAGTGAACACATCTTCCAATGTTTTACGATTCCTATTGTCCATGGAAATAATGTCGTCACAGACAAATTTCAGGTCAAGAGGCCGCTATGCTGGACTATAAGCCTCTACAGCCCCAGACAGGCCAGAAGTTCCGCCTGACCGACCCGTGAAAGGGTGGCCTTGAAACGCTCTCCTTTTTGCCCGTTTTGTTCATAAAAATCAAGACATTTACCCACTACCCCGACAATTTTGTCCAGGGGGATCAGGGGCCCCAGGCGACTGGCCAGGGTCTGTTCGTTGCCCATTCGGCCGCCCGCCGACAAAAGGACGCCCGTCTGCCCCGACCAGCACTTCTGGGGGCATTTATTCAAGCATTTGCCGCAATTGAGACAGAGGGCCGGATTATGTTCAATCGTCTCTTCCCTGAGGCTGACGGCTTGACCCGGGCAAACCTTGACGCAGGCCCCGCAATGAACGCAGTCACGCCCGTCGTATTGCGGCCTGAGGCCGCCCTTCAAGCCCAGCTCGTTTTCCTCCGCTTTCATGCAATTGTTGCTGCAGCCGCTTAAGCCGATACGGAACTTGTGAGGCAGGATGCCCCTGCCGCTTAGGGCTTTAGTCAAAGCCGCGGCCAAGCCCTGGGCGTCAATGAGGCCGTTCTTGCAGGAGGCCATGCCGTGGCAGGCCGTCAGAGTGCGCAGTCTCGGACCTAAGGCGCAAGGCTCCAGACCGTCCGCGGCCAGGCGGGCCTTCGCTTTTTCCACGTCCGCCCTGGCGATATGAGGCACTTCGACGTTCTGGCGGGAAGTCAGATGGATCCGGCCCTGGCCGTAGGCCTCGGCCACTTCTTTAATGGCCGTCAGCTTATCGGCCTGAAGGCTGCCCCCTGCCATTTTGATCCTCAGGCAAAAGTAGCCCGCCTGGCGCTCAGGCAGAAACCCGGCCATCTTGAGCTCCAGATCGCTTGGCCCGCCGGCCTTTGGGCTTTGATCGTTCAACATGTCATCCTCCGTTATCTTGGAAATCCAATATAGCCTCTGTTCAGGAGCGCAACCATATGACCAACCGCGGTCGCCTTGGCGAGCCCAGCTGACCCGGACCGGCGCTCCCCCAGGCCCAGAGAAGAAACCCTTAGCCTGATCTGTTCCGGCCCGATTGGCCTTGAAACGACGACATACGACAAATATCGGCGCCGCCAATATGACCTTAAACCTGAACTAAATTTATTCCGGATGTTTTGACTCTATCAAAATCAAAACTTAACGTCAAGCTTTTTGTCTCATCACTATTTGTTCTTGCTTGGGCAGCAAGTTTGGCGCGGGTTGTTGATGGGAAGCGATCATGGGAAACAATCCAAGCGAATTCAAATGTATCATTCGTTAAAAATCGGCATAAGGATTCCTTGACATGCTGTCACTTTGTGCTGTCATTATGGCCATGAACAGCAAAAACAGAAAAACGCTGGAAAACATTTTCAGCCAGCCGACCAAAAGCGATATCAAATGGTCGGAGTCGCCCTGCTGGCGGCGATCGGGGCGCAAATGAGCGAAGGAGAAGGCTCCAGGGTCAGATTTATGAAAAGAACCGTCAAAATGACGACCCATCGCCCGCATCCAGCCAAGGAAGCCAAACCATACCAGGTTGAAACAGCCAGAGTCTTTTTGAAAGAATTAGGAGTAAAACCATGAGTAATATGGTCTATAAGGGATATGCGACCAAAGTCGAATATAGCGAACCCGATGGTTGTTTGATTGGGCGTATTATTGGAATTAAAGACATTGTGACTTTCCACGGTGAATCTGTTCCGGAGTTTCGGCAGGCGTTTGAAGAAGCTGTGGATGATTACCTTGATTTTTGCGCCCAAGCGGGTCAGGCGCCTCAAAAGCCTTTTTCTGGAAAAATTATGTTGCGAGTATCGCCGGAAACTCACG
>JAISRV010000107.1 GCA_031273445.1 Candidatus Adiutrix sp.
CTCTCCGAGCAGGAAGTCGCCCGCCATTACACGCGCCTGTCGACCTGGAACTTCGGCGTGGATACCGGCATGTATCCCCTCGGCAGCTGCACCATGAAATATAACCCCAAAATCAACGAGGCCCTGGCCGATCTCGCGGGTTTCGCCAAAGCCCACCCCTTGCTTCCGGTCGAAGCCGCCCAGGGCGAACTGCAGCTGATGCATGAACTGGAAAGTTATCTGGCCGAGATAACGGGCCTTAAGGCCGCCAGCCTCCAGCCTGGGGCCGGGGCCCACGGCGAATTGTGCGGCATGCTGATGATCGCCGCCTATCACCGTCATAACGGCCGCAAAAAAACCAAAGTTCTCATGCCGGAAACGGCTCACGGCACCAACCCGGCCACGGCCGCCATGTGCGGCTACTCTGAAATAAAGGCGCCGCTGGGCCCGAAGGGCTATCTGGAATACGAGACGGTGGAGAAGCTGATGACCGACGACGTGGCCGGGCTTATGGTCACCAACCCCAACACCCTGGGCATTTTTGAAAGCGAATTGCCCCGGATCATAGAAATGATCCACCAGCGCGGCGGCCTGGTCTACGGCGACGGGGCCAACCTCAACGCCGTCATGGGCCGGGCCGATCTGGGCCGCATGGGCGTGGACGTGGTGCATTATAATACCCACAAGACTCTCTCCACCCCCCACGGCGGCGGCGGCCCCGGCGCCGGCCCCGTCGCGGTCGGCGCGACCCTGGAGCCTTTCCTCCCCGGCCCGCGCGTGGTCAAAAACGGCGACCGCTATGAGTGGAAAACGGACCTGCCGCTCTCCATCGGCCGGCTGCACGGTTTCCACGGCCAGTTCCGCGTGCTGGTGCGGGCCTACGCCTACATTTTGTCCCTGGGGCCGGAACTGGCGCTGGCCAGCGCCCTGGCGGTTCTGAACGCCAATTACATCAAGGCCAGACTCAGGGACGTCTTCGAACTTCCCTTCGACCAGCCCTCCATGCACGAATGCGTCTTCACCGACGCCAAACAGGCCCCCCACAAGGTCTCTACTCTGGACATCGCCAAGCGGCTCATTGATATGGGCTTCCACCCGCCGACCGTCTACTTCCCCCTGGTGGTGCATTCGGCCATCATGATCGAACCGACCGAGACGGAAACGAAGGAAGACCTAGACGCCTTCATCGCCGCCATGCGGCAGGCGGCGGAAGAAGCGGCCGAAAATCCCGACATCCTCCACGCGGCCCCCGTCAAAACCAAGGTGCGCCGCCTGGATGAAACCGCGGCCGCCCGTCAGCCTGTTCTGACCGGCGACATGGGCGTCAAATAAGGCGCGACTGTTCCAAAACCGGCAACCGGGGGAGAGAGCCGAACTTTCTCTCCCCCTTTTTCGCGGAGGCATCGTTATGAGTGAAATGAACATCGTCGTCATCGGCGCCGGCCCCGGCGGATATGCGGCGGCCATCCGCGCCAGCCAGCTGGGGGCCAAAGTGACGCTGGCGGAAAAAGACCGGCCCGGCGGCGTCTGCCTCAACCGCGGCTGCATTCCCTCAAAAATCATGCGGCGCACGGCCGACGCGGCCCGGGAAGCGGCCGAGGCCGCCGCCTTCGGGGTTTCCGGCGCGGCCTCGCCGGTCGAAGTCGACATGGGCCTTCTGCGCGAACGCCAGAAAAAAATCGTCGAGGCCCAGGCCCAGGGGCTGGCCAAACATTTCAAAGCCCTGGGCATCAATCTGGTCAAGGGCGAGGCCAGGGTCGAAGCCCCCGGCGCGGTTGAGGTCATCCGGGAGGACGGAAAGGCGGAGAAATTCAGCTACGACCACCTGCTGATCGCCGTCGGCTCCGTTCCGGCCTCCCTGCCGGGCCTGACCATCGACGGGCGGCGGATCATTTCCAGCGACCAGGCGCTGTGGATGGAGACCAAGCCGCGGCGCCTCTTGGTGGTGGGCGGCGGCGTCATCGGCTGCGAACTGGCCCAGATTTTCCACGACTTCGGCAGTCAGGTCGTCCTGGTGGAGGGGCTAAACCGCCTGCTCCCGCTGCCGGGCCTGGATGAGGAAATCTCCAAAGTCTATATGCGCGGCCTCAAAAAAATCAAACTGCCCTTCTTCACCGGGCAGACCGTGGCGGAAGTCAGAGAAGGCCCCGGCGGCCTGACGGCGGTCATCCGGCCTTTTTCAGGCGAAGGCGCGGCCAGGGAGATGGAATTCGATCAGATTCTGGTCTCCATCGGCCGCCGCCCGGCCGTGGCCGGCCTGGGTTTGGAAGCCCTGGGCCTGACCTTAGACGGCCGCGGCTGGGTGGAAGCCGGCGAGGACTTCCGCACCAAAGCGCCGAACGTCTGGGCCATCGGCGACTGCCTGGGGCCCTCCCGGGTCATGCTGGCCCATGTGGCCACGGCCGAAGGCCTGGCCGCGGCCGAAAACATGTTCGGCGGCCGCCGCAGGGTCGATTACGGCCAGGTTCCCTCGGCCGTCTTCACCGCCCCGGAAATCGGCTTCGTCGGCCTGACCCTGGCCCAGGCCCAGGAGAAAAGGCCCGGCAGCAAGGCCGGCGACTTTCTCTTCCGCCAATTGGGCAAGGCCCAGGCCCTGGGCGAGACGGACGGTCTGACGCGCCTGGTCGCCGGGCCGGACGGCCGGATTCTGGGCGGCCACATCATCGGCCCCTCGGCCACGACCCTGATCGCCGAAGCGGCCGCGGCCGTCAGTTGCGGCCTGACGGCCGAAGACCTGGCCGCTACCATCCACGCCCACCCCACCCTGTCGGAAGGCCTCTGGGAAGCGGCCCTGTCCCTGGCCGGCCGCCCCCTCCACGGCGCCTCTTGACTGGCGGCCTAAGGTTAAACCATGAAAATGCTCTACCATGAAACCGGCTCCACCTGGGCCCCCTACAACCTGGCCATGGAGGAAGCGCTGACGGAGACCGTCCGCCCTGATTACGGCGGCTGTTTTCTCTTGTGGCAAAACAGCCCGGCCGTCATCATCGGCCGCCATCAGAACGCCGTGGGCGAAGTGAACCTGCCGGAACTGGCCCGGCGCGGGATAACCCTGGTCAGGCGCATGACCGGCGGCGGCGCCGTCTATCACGACCTGGGGAACCTGAATTTCAGCTTTATTCTGCCCCAGGAGGAGGGCCTCGAAATGCGGCGGCTTCTCCAGCCGATCATGGACTATCTGGCCAAGCGCGGCCTTCAGGTCGGCATGGAAGGCCGCAACGACCTGTCCATCACCGGCGTCGGCAAATTTTCGGGTCTGGCCAGCCGCCGGCTGCCCGGCAAATACCAGCTCCACGGCACCATCATGCATGAGGTGGATTTAGGCGTTTTGGAGCATGTTCTTTTAGTCGACCCGGAAAAATACAAAAACAAGGGCGTGGCCTCGGTCAAGGCGCGCGTCGCCAACCTCAGGCCTTTTCTGCCGATCGACCTGGCGGAGCTGTGGGCCGGCCTTAAGGCGGCCTACGGCGCGGAAGCCGCGGCCATTCCGGAAAAAACGCGGCAGCGGGCCCAGCGGCTGGCGGAGGACAAATACAGCCAGGACAGCTGGAATATCGGGCAGGGGCCGCGGGCCGACATTTTTCTGAAAAAACGCTTCCCCTTCGGCTCGCTGGAACTGCACCTGGAGACCAGCCGCAACAAAATCAGCGCGGCTAAAATCACCGGGGACTTTCTGACGCCCAGCAACACCGACGACCAGATCGCGGTGGAAGAGCTGGCCGAAGCCCTGGTCTCCCTGCCGGCCGACGACGCGGAGAGCTGGGGGCGGGCCTGGGCGCGCTTTGAGCTGGCGCGCGCCTTCCACGGCCAGGTGGATGAAGCGGAAGTCAGGGGCTGGCTGGCCGCGGCCCTGGCCTGACAATATTTTTTGAAACCCTTGATTGCATCTCAATGGAGATATATAATTTAAAAATTAAGGGGGGCTTTTTATGACTGCCCAAACTTCAATGCTTCACGTTCGTGTTGACGAGCAGGTAAAAAACGCCGCCGCCGCCAATTTGGCCAGCGTTGGTTTGACCATATCCGAGGCTGTGCGCATCCTTTTGACCAGGGTGGCCGAAGAAGGCGGTCTCCCGCCTGAACTGGCCGCCGCGCCGGAAAAATATGACGCCTGGTTCAAAGCCAAGGTTCATGAGGCTCTTAATGATCCCGGCCCCGGCCTCCCTTTTAATGAAGCCATGACCAGGCTTAAGGCCAAACTAAAATGAATGCGCCCAAGCTGGTTGTCTGGCCGACAGCCTTCAGGGATATGGAAAATATTCTCAACTATATAAAATCTGACGATCTTTTCGCCGCCCAAGCGCTTTTACAAGAAATCGAGCAAAAAATCGCCGCCCTGCCTGAGCATCCCAAGCTTTATCGGCCAGGCCGAGTTCCCGGCCTCAGGGAAATGGTCATCAAGAAAAACTATGTGGTGGTTTATTCAGAAAACCCTGAAACTATAACCGTTATCCGAGTTCTTCATGCGGCTAGGCAGTGGCCGTAATTTTCCTACCCCGTTCGGCCCTTTTCTTTTATGGAATTACCGGCCTGGGGAAAAGGCCAGGCGGAAACCGAGGTCGTTGTTCAGGTAGTCCGGCGGGTAGAAGTTCCGATTCGCCGAGCGGCAATATCCGGCGAGGTAGTCCCAATTGCCGCCCCGGTTGACCCGATAGGAACCTGTCGGCGGCCCCTGCGGATCGGACGGCGGGCCGACGGCATAATAATTTTCGTCATACCAGTCCTGCGTCCACTCCAGGACGTTGCCGTACATATCATACAAACCCCAGGCGTTGGGCGCCTTCTGCCCCGCCGGATGCGCGGTTCCTCCGGAATTGCCTTCGTGCCACGCATAAGGCCCCAATTCGCCGGGGTCGTCCCCAAACGAATAGGCGCCCGTCGACCCCGCCCGGGCCGCGTATTCCCACTCGGCCTCCGTCGGCAGGCGGTATTTATCCGTTTTTTCCATCTCGTTCAATTGCCGGATGAACTCTTGAACATCCTCCCAGGAAACCCGCTCCACCGGGTTGCTCCGGCCCTTGAATTCACTGGGGTTATCGCCCATCACCGCCTCCCACTGCGCCTGGGTCACTTCGTATTTGCCCAGGTAAAAAGGCTGGCTGACGGTCACTCTATGGGCCGGCTTTTCATTTGCCTCAGGCGCGATCCCCTCAAAATTCCCGTCCGTCCCCATGATGAACGAACCCGCCGGGATCAGCACGAATTCCAGGCCGAGGCTGTTGGCCGTTTCCTCAGCCAGACCAGCCGCCGCGCCGCCAAGCA
>JAISRV010000139.1 GCA_031273445.1 Candidatus Adiutrix sp.
CTTTTGGTCGGCCTGATGGCCGACCGGTTCACCCATAAAAATTATCTTCATCAAGCCGTCGTGCATGACATATCCGAATTCGGCCTGGCCTTCGGCCACACCCTGGATATGCCCAACGGCGCGCCCCTGGAGCTGGGGCTCAAACTGGCCGCGGGCGACCAGTTCATGGACATAGGCGGGAAGATAGTTCACGTCAAGCCCCCGCAGGACCATTCTTCCGGTTACGCCCATATCTACGGCGTCGAGTTCACCGATATCCAAAGCAGCGACCAAAACGAAATAGTCCAGTGGATATTCACCCATCAGCGCGAACAAATCCGCCGCCGCCGCGAAAATTCCTAATTTTATTCATGAGACGCGTATTGCCCCGGGAGACGCATTACCCGAAGCGGTTGCTTAACGGCCGGCGCGTCATATTTTTCGACGCGCGTCGTCCGGGAGACGCAGCGCCCGGACTTCTTGAATCGCTTTAAGAAGAAGCTGCCGGTCGATGAAAGCGGCGTCGCGGGCCACCCGGCCGCTGAGGGCCGACGAGCCGAGACTTTGAAGCTTTTCCCGGGCCTTCTCCAGCATTTTAATGCCTTCAGCGTCGTAGCGGCCGCGGCCTTTCTCCAGGATCAACGAGCGGTAGGGGGCCCGGATAAGCGGCACGTTGGGCGGCAGCGGAGCCGAGACCAGCCGCCAGCCCGCCTGAACCAGCTCCAGGGCCGCCTCCAGCACCACCGCCAGACCGACCCCCTCAACCGTCCGCACTGCCCAATGGCCTTCCATTTCATCGGCCTGACCGACCGCCAAAGGGTTGTTGGTCAAAATCAGCCCTTCGCCCATGACCGCCACATTTCACTCTTTTTCGAAAATGGTCTGTCGTCTATCTTCGCCTGTAGGGCCTTTAGGGCCCGCTCCAAAAGCTCCCGCCGGACCCGTCGGTCGTCCTCCGGGCCGTTGCTGTAGTCGCCCACCGGATGAGGAATAGCCGCTCCCGGCACGATCCGGTTGGTCCTCACCGTCTTGTCCTCGCCGCCTTTGCCGGCGTAAAACTGATGGAGGCGTCGATGCGAAGAAGGCCGTTTTCCAGCCGGGTCGGGCCGCCCAGGGCCAGTCCCCTCACTTTCGCCTTGTGCAGTTCCAGTCTCATTATTGTTGAACCTCCATCTTCTTTGCTTTGCGGCTCAGGCCATTTTCAGCGGCGCGCCGCCGGCCAGGGCTACGGCTTTTTTCAACAGGTCTTTTTTAAGGCCAGGGCTGAAATCCGGGGCTGAATAGGCGGCCAGGCGGACGGCGACCTGTTCGGCGGCGGCCTGTTCCAGATTTTTGGAGCCGGCCGCTGTCCAATGGTCGTAGTTGCTCCGGTTCATCAGCGAGGTCTGATAGATTTCTTTCCGGCAGGTTTTGAAGGTTTTCTTTTCCGTCAGATAGTGGCCGCCGGGGCCGACCCTGACGATGCTGTCCACATCCAGGGTCTCGTCGTTTATTTCCATGGGCCTGATCATTCTGATGATCATGGCCGCCACTTCTTCGTCCAGAATGAATTTTTCGAACGACATGGAAATATAGCCGCCCAGAATGCCGGCCGTATGGAGAATGAAGTTTATGCCGCTGTTGATCGCGTTGAACAACGCGAGAGCCGATTCCGCCCCGGCCTGGGCGTCGGTCAGCATGGCGTCGCACAGCCCGCCGCCGCTGCGGCTGGGCAGTTTGTAATAACGGGCCATCTGGGCGGTGGCGGAAATGAAGATGGAAAGTTCCGGCGCGCCTATGGCCAGAGCCCCGCTTTTCAAATCCATGGCCGAAGAGGTCGAACCGTAAATCACCGGGGTTCCCGGCCGGACCAGCTGGGCCAGGGTCAAGCCGGTCAGCGCCTCGGCGTTTTGCAGAGCCAACACGCCGGGGATGGTTATGGGGCCGGAAGAGCCGGTCATAATCAGGGCGGCCACGCACACGGCCTGCCCGCCCCGGGCCAGTTCCACGATGGAAGAGGCCATTTCCTCGCTGAACTGGAGGGGGGAGAGCGAATTGCACAGGGAGATGGTGGCCGGATTATCCATCAGCTGGTCGTGCCCGCCGTAGGCCACGGCCAGGAGTTCGACGCAGTCGCGGGCCGCCCTGCGGGAAAGGGGGGCGCCCATCAGGGGCTTGTCGCAGCCGAGCAGGCCGCAGAGGAACATGTCCAGATGGGCGACGCGGGTATCGCAGTCTCCGGGCTCGACCATTAAAAAGCCGTTCATGTTCAGTGGTTGGGAAGTGGCCGTCAGTTTGACTAATTTTTCGTAATCGCTGAACAGGCTCTCCCTTTGGGCGCCGCCGGGTTCGGTTATGAACGGGGAGCCGTAACCGGGCAGCAAAGCGAAGTCTGGTCCGCCGACGCGGACGTTTTTGTCGGGATTGAGGGCTTTGACCGTAAAAGCTTCAGGGGCCGAGGCCAGCGCCTTCATGATCTGCTCTTCAGTGGGGAAAACGGTTTTCCCTTCCGTCCTGATGCCGTTTTTTTTAAAGATGTCCACGCATTCCGCATCGTTGAAGACAATGCCGCGGCGGCTTAAAATAGCCATCGAGGCCTGGTGTATCTTGTCTATTTCCTGTTTGGTCAAGGTTTGCATACGAGTCGACATTATTCTACCTCCAGCCGAAATATGAAAGCCGGTTATTAAAAATGTGGGGAGGCCGGCCGCGGGCCCGTTTTTCGAAACAGCCTGAAAACAGCCGGCCGCCCGTCTCATTTGACCACGGAACCCTCCGGGAATTCTTTGGCCAAAGTCCGCCAGAGGCAGAAACAGGCCAGAATCATGATGACGGAAAATGGCCCGGCCGCGGTTATGGAGGCGATCTGCAGGGATTTCAAGCCGCCGGTCATCAATAGAACAAAGGCGAA
>JAISRV010000187.1 GCA_031273445.1 Candidatus Adiutrix sp.
CCCAAATCCTTTATTTTATTAAGGATTTGGGCCTTTATTGGACAATTAAGATAAATATTAAGACAATAACAATGGTGGCGATGCAGGGACTTGAACCCCGGACACCGCGGATATGAGCCGCGCGCTCTGACCAACTGAGCTACATCGCCGCCGTCTCGCGGCCCCTAACGTCGAAAATCCGGCCGCAAGATTTTCTTTATTATCATAAAGCCTGAAACCAGTCAATAGAATTTTGCGGGGCGCGCAAAGCCTACAGGTCAAACGCCGGATTCCGGCTTCTGAAATCAGATCGCAGGCCCTGGCGCATACAAGCGCGCCTGTTGACATGGCGGTCTTTTCGGTATACCCTTTAAAGTTCTGAAGAGGTTAATCCCGGCCCCCGCTTTGAGGGCCGGGATTAACCGCACAGGACGCCAGACCGGATGAAAGCGGTCAGGTTTCCCGGCAAAGCAGGTTTTTGTGGCCACCTTTTGGACATGCCGACCCCGCGCGAAGTTCAGATGAAAGCGGTCAGGTTTCCCGGCAAGGCAGGTTTTTATGGCCACCTTTTGGACATGCCGACCCCGCGCGAAGTTCAGATGAAAGCGGTCAGGTTTTCCGGCAAAGCAGGTTTTTATGGTCACCGGACGAAAAGAGAAAAAAATCGAGAGCCAAAAGACTGAAGATCCGCCCGACGCCTTTGCCCTGACTGAACGCCAGGCCGCCCCGCCTCCCGTCCCCCGGCCGGCGCCCCCGGCCCCCACGCCGCGTTTCGCCGGCCCCGCCCCGGACGCCTTACGGCTCTACCTGTCTGAAATTCGCCAGTTCAAACTTCTGACCCGTGAGGAAGAAGAGGCGCTGACGTTGCGCTACAAGGCCGACGGCGATCCGGAGACGGCCAGCCGGCTGATCACCGCCAATCTGCGCCTGGTGGTCAAAATCGCCATGGAGTTTCAGAGCCACTGGCTCAACAACCTCCTGGACCTGATTCAGGAAGGCAATGTGGGGCTGATGCAGGCTTTGAAAAAGTTTGACCCGGGCCGGGGCGTAAAATTCTCCTATTACGCCTCATACTGGATAAAGGCTTATATCCTCAAATATATAATGGACAACTGGCGCATGGTTAAAGTGGGCACCACCCAGGCCCAGCGCAAGCTCTTTTACAACCTCGGCAAAGAGCGCGACAAGATTCTGCGGGAAGGCCTGGAGCCGGCGCCGAAGCTTCTGGCTGAAAGGCTGGGCGTTCAGGAGTCTGAAGTCAAGGAGATGGGCATGCGCCTGTCGGCCGGGCGCGAGGTTTCCCTTGACGCCCCCATCGGCCCGGACAGCGACCAGTCCCAGGTCAGCCTTCTGCCTTCGGAAGACGAAGGGGCGGAGACTATTTTGGCTTCGCGGCAGTTGAAGGCCCTGCTGAACGACAAGCTGGACCTGTTCCGGGAGACGCTGTCGCCGCGGGAAAAGCTGATTATTGAAAAAAGGCTTCTGGCCGACTCTCCGGTCACGCTGCAGGAGATAGGCGAGGAATTCGGCGTCAGCCGCGAAAGAGTCAGGCAGCTGGAGGAAAGGCTGCGCAAAACGATGATCGCTTTTTTACGCAAGGAAATGCCCGACATCGAAGAAAACGTCGGCGACTGACGCCCGACGATTCTTTCGGGCCGCGGGACAATAACGCATGATCGCATCCATTAAAATAAAATGCCCGTTGCGGGCCTTCATCACCGTCATGTTTCTGGCGGCGACCTTCGGCTGTTCGCATATTTCCTGGGGCGACGGCGGGCCGGAAGCGCTGAGCTACTATTATTTCATCAAGTCGAATTACCAGGAAGTCTCCCACGAAGACGGCGAAGCCGTCAAAAATATGGCCAAGGCGGCCAAGGCGGCCAGAGGCTCTTATTATCTGGAATTGGAGACCGCCCGGCTTTATTCCCGCGTCGGCGAAGCCGGTAAGGCCATGGAGCATGCCCAGGCGGCCATAGCCCTTGCCCCCGGGGCCGCGGAAGCCAGGCTTTTCGCGGCCTGGCTGGCGGCCAACGCCGGCGACTGGGGCGAGGCCGAAAAACAATACGGCGAAGTTTTGCGCCTGGACGAAACCAACCACGAAGCTCTGGTCTACCTGGGGGCGGTCTATTCGGAAACAGGGCGCCGACAAGAGGCGGAAGCCGCCTTCAAAAAGCTGGTTCGGCTCGACCCGTCCTATCTCTCCTACTATTATCTGGGCCGTTTCTACCTAAACCTGGAGCGCCGGAAAGAGGCCATCGCCGCCTTTGAGGTTTCGGCGGCCAAGAATCCGGACTTCGCCGCCTCGCTGACGGAATTGGCCGTCCTGTATGAACAGGAGGGCAATGCCCGCGCCGCGGAAAAGACCTATCGGGCCATGATCAAGTCCCGGCCGGACGGCAGCATGCCCAAAGCCCGCCTGGCCCGGCTTCTGCTTAAAAACGGGCGCAAGGCCGAAGCGGAAAAACTGCTGAGGGAAGTCGGCGGCCGGGCCCAGGATTCCAGCCAGGCCCAATTGCAGATAGCTTTGATTTACATGGATCAAAACCTCTATAAAGAAGCCGTCGCCGAATTCGAAGCCATACTGGCGGCCGATCCCCTTAGCGACCAGGCCCGCTATCTTCTGGCCGCCGCCTATCTGGAAAGCGGCGGCGCGCTGCCCGGCCATGTGACCAAAGCCCGTGAAAATCTGATGAAAATAAATCCGGAAAGCGAATTTTACATCGACGCCCGCCTGCTTCTGGCCTCCACCGCCTCCGGGGCAAGCCAGGTTCGGCTGGAGGAATCGCTGGCCATCATCTCCAGCGCGGTCAAACTCAGGCCCGACTCCTCGCGCCTGACGGCGGCCCAGGCCATGATTCTGGAAGAACTTGGCGACCTGAACCAGGCCAAACGCGTCCTGGTCGAAGGCGTCAAAACTTTTCCCCATGACGCCGAACTGCGGTTTCGCCTGGGGGTGGTCGAAGACAAGCTCGGCAATAAAGCCGGCTGCATCAGCGCCATGCGCGCGGCGGTGGAGCTCAACCCCCGCCATGCCGACGCGCTGAACTATCTGGCCTACACCTGGGCCGAACGCGGGGAAAACCTTAAAGAAGCCCTGGTCATGGCCGAAAAGGCCAACGCCATCAAGCCGGACGACGGCGCCATCATCGACACCCTGGGCTGGATTCGCTATATGATGGGCGAGGACGACAAAGCCCTGGAGCA
>JAISRV010000254.1 GCA_031273445.1 Candidatus Adiutrix sp.
CGCCGCGGGACGGCGGCGCGAGAGGAGCTGGGCATGCGGACGCAAATCCTTGACGAACGCAAAAAATCCATAATCCGCAAAGAGCGGGGCGACTGCGGCGGCGGCGGCATCAACTGCGAGGCCGCGAGCGTGTCCGGGGCGGTCAGCCAGCGCGCCTGCGTTTACTGCGGGGCGCGGGTCGTGCTGAACCCCATTACCGACGCTTTTCATCTCGTGCACGGCCCTATCGGCTGCGCAAGCTACACCTGGGACATTCGCGGCAGCCTGACCAGCGGTTCAACGCTCTTTCGCCAGGCCTTTTCAACCGATCTGCAAGAGCGCGACATCATCTTCGGCGGCGCGGAAAAACTGTCCGCCGCCATCGACGAGGCCATGAGAATCTACCGGCCCAAGCTTATTTTCGTTTACGCCACCTGTATCGTCGGGGTCATAGGCGACGACGTCGAGGCCGTGTGCCGCCAGGCCGAAAAAAAATACGGCAACCGCGTCGTCGCGGTCAAGGCGCCCGGTTTCGCCGGCCACAAGGCGGAAGGCTACCGCCTGGCCGGAAACGCCCTCATGACTCTTCTCAAACCCCACGCCGCCGAGCCCCGCGAGAAGAGCATCAATATTCTCGGCGACTACAATCTCGCGGGCGAGATGTGGATCATCAAAAACTACATGCGCGAAATAGGCCTGCCGGTCATCAGCGGCTTTACGGGCGACGCCAGCTGCGACACGCTCACCCAGGCCCCCGGGGCCTCCCTGAACGTCGTGCAGTGCGCCGGCTCCATGACGCATCTGGCCCGGCGGATGGAAGAGGAATTCGGCATCCCGTGGATCAAGGCGAGTTTTTTCGGCCTGGAAGACGCCACCAGGGCCATTATGGACATAGCGGAATTCTTCGGCGACCAGGCCGTGCGCGCACGGGCCGCCGCCCTGACCCAACGCGAATCGGCGCGGGCGGCGGCCGTCGTCGCCCGCTGCAAACCGCATTTCGCCGGCAAAAAGGCCGCGATTTTCGTGGGCGGCGGCTTCAAGGCCATTTCGCTCATCCGTCAATTCACCGAGATGGGCATTGAAACGGTCATCGTCGGCGCCCAGACCGGCAAGCCTGAAGAATATGCGGTCATCGCCGGGCTGGTGAACGACGACGCCGTCATTCTGGACGACGCCAACCCGGCGGAGCTCGAAGCCTTCATGAAGGAAAAAGGCGCCGACATCCTCGTCGGCGGGGTCAAAGAGCGCCCGCTGGCCTACAAACTGGGCCTGGCCTTTTGCGACCATAACCACGAACGCAAACACCCGCTGGCCGGGTACGAGGGCGTCGTCAACTTCGCCAGAGAAATCAATCTGTCGATCAACAGCCCGGTCTGGCGGCATATGCGGACATCCTGCCGCTTCAGCTTCGGGCAGCCGGGAGAAAGGCCATGAGCGCCAATCTGGTCAACCTGACCACCAACCCCTGTAAAATGTGCATGCCCCTGGGCGCGGCGACCGCCTTTTACGGTCTTCAAAAATGCATGAGCCTGTTGCACGGTTCACAGGGCTGCAGCACCTATATCCGCCGGCATATGGCCACTCACTACAATGAACCTGTGGACATCGCCTCCTCGTCTCTGACGGAAGAAGGCACGATCTTCGGCGGGGCCAAAAATCTGCTGAAAGGCCTGGACAATCTGATCAGGCTTTACGAGCCGGAAATCATCGGCGTCGCCTCCACCTGCCTGGCCGAAACCATAGGCGAAGACGTCGGGGCCGTCATCAGAACTTTTTACGAAACACGCCCCGGCTGCGCCGTCAAAATCATCGCCGCGGCGGCGCCGGGTTACGGCGGCACGCAGTTTGAAGGATATTTCCGGGCGCTCCAGGCCACGGTCAGCCAAATTGAAATGAATCCGAGGCCCCACGGCGGCGTGAATATAATCTCCGGGCTCATCAGCCCCGCCGATACGCGGGCGCTCAAGGCGCTTCTGGATTCCACGGGCCTGCCTTACACGCTGTTGCCCGACCTGTCGCGGAACCTTGACGGCGTCCACGCCGAAACCTACAACCGCCTGCCGGGCGGGGGCACGCCTCTGGCCGCCATTGCCGCCATGGCCGGCGCGCGCGCGACCCTGGAGCTTTCGCCTTTCTGCCCCGACGGATATTCGCCCGGCGAATATCTCGAAACGACCTACGGAGTGCCGCTTACGCGCCTGGCCCTGCCCATCGGCCTGCGCGACGTCGACGCCTTTCTGTCGGCGCTGGCCGATCTCGGCGCGGTCATCCCCCTCGGCCTCAAAGAGGAGCGCGGCCGCTATCTTGACGCCATGGCCGACGCCCACAAATACAACGCGGCGGCGAGGGCGGCCATTTTCGGCGAGCCTGATTTCGTCTACGGTCTGACGCGCCTGGCCTGCGAAAACGGCATAATCCCCGTCGTCGCGGCTACGGGCACGCGCTGCGCGGCCCTGGCCGACGCGCTGGCGGGCGAAATGGCGGCGGCGGCCGAGCGTCAGTTCGTGGAGAATTACGACCTGATTGATTTCGCGGACTTTGAGACCATCGACGCCTATATTGAAAAAAACAAGGCCAATATCCTCATCGGCAGTTCCGAGGCCCGCCGCATCGCGGAAAAACGGCATCTGCCGCTGGTGCGTTGCGCCTTCCCCGTGCATGATCGCGTGGGCGGGCAGCGCCGGCGGACGCTCCTCTATGACGGTTCCCTGGCCCTCTTGGACGACGTCGCCAACGCCATGCTGGCCCAGACCGAAGAGACCTTCCGCGGCGCGCTTTTCCGCCGGCTGCACCAGGACGGGCCCGGCCGGGAGGATCAACCCGCGCGCCGGAACGCCGCCAAAACGGCGACGCACCCCTGTTTCTCCCCCGAGGCCAGCAAGGCCGCGGCGCGCCTCCATCTTCCCGTCGCCTCGGCCTGCAACATCAGCTGTAATTACTGTCTGCGCAAATGCGACTGCCCCAATGAGAGCCGGCCGGGCGTAACGACGGCCCTGCTCTCGCCCGCCGAAGCTTTTGAACGCTTCAAGGCGGTCAAAGCCGAATTCTCCAATCTCACGGTCGTCGGCGTCGCCGGGCCGGGCGACGCGCTGGCCGATTTCGCGCGGACGGAAAAAACGCTGAGCCTGATCCGCGCATATGATCCGGACATCACCTTCTGCCTGTCGACCAACGGGCTGATGCTGCCGGTTCACGCTTCCAGGCTGATGGAGCTCGGCCTATCCCACGTCACGGTGACCATCAACGCCGTTGATCCCGCCATCGGGGCCAGGATCTATCGTTTCGTCGACTTCATGGGCCGCCGCTACGACGGCGAAACAGGCGCGGCCGTTTTGCTGGCCAATCAACTGAGCGGCTTAAAGCGCCTCGTCGACGGCGGCGTGGTCGCCAAGGTCAACATCGTCATGCTGAAGGGCGTAAACGACAGCCATATTGAAGCTGTGGCCGCCACAGCGCGCGATATGGGCGCCTCTCTGATGAACATCATGCGGCTCATCCCCGTCCGGGGCAGCCTCTTTGAACATTTGCCCCCGGTCGGCGACGAGGAAATGATGGGCCTTCGCGCCTCCTGCGAAAAATATACGCCCCAGATGCGCCACTGCCGGCAATGCCGGGCCGACGCCGTCGGTCTTTTGGGCCATGACGAGGCCGGCGCCTTGGGCGAGCCCGGGGACGTTGAGGCGATCATGACCGGCCTGATGAAAGAGCGTAAACGCGAACATGCGCATTATCGACGCGACCCTGTTGGCGCTTGAAGCGACGGGGGGCGGCCTTTCCGACGCGGACGAGGACGCCTGGCGCCGCGCCGCGGCCGAAGGCCGGGTCGGGCCGCTTGAAACGATTTGGCCCGAAAAAACTCCGAGCCGCGCTCTCGCGCCGGAACCGCCGCCTCTCTCCGGCGGAGAGAGCGCCGCTCCACAGCCGGCCGCGCCTTTCCCGGAAAAACTGGCGCGCCTGACGTCGACGCTTCTCCTGCCCTCAGCCAAGGCCTTGGACGAGTTGTCTCCAAGCGTGTTTTCCGGCGGCCGACGCTGTTGCCTCTATGGCCTGGGCGACGCTCTGTCGATCGGCTGGGACTCGGCGTTTCGCCGCCTTGAAAGCCTGTCGGCCAGTTCAGGGGCGCTCCTGACGCCATGTTTCACCAACGAGCGCGGCTGCGCCACGGCGCTGACGGTCGAATGGCTGCTGGGCCGGGCGGAGCGCGCCGCCGTCGTCTCTTTCGCCGGCTGCGGCGGGCTGGCGGCCCTGGAAGAAGTTCTGGCGGCCCTGCGCGTCTACGGCGCCCTGCCCGACGCCGATCTGGCGGCGCTGCCAAAATTGGCGGCCCTCTATAGCCGCTTGGGCGGAGCGCCGATTTCGCCCGTCAAAGCCGTCATCGGCGAAGCCGTTTTTTATGTGGAAGCGGGCATCCATGTGGACGGGCTGGGCAAATCGCCCGATCTGTATGAACCTTTCCCGCCGGAGAGCGTGGGGCGGGAGCGCCGTATCGTCATGGGCAAACATTCGAGCCGACGGTCGGTTCTGGCCAAATGCGCGGCGCTTGATCTGCCGATGACCGAGGCTCTCGCGGGGCGGCTGCTGAAGCGTCTGAAAGAAGAAAGCGTCAAACGCGGCGCCAGCCTCCACGACGAAGATTTTATAAACCTGTATTCGACCTGCCGCGCCGGAAGAGACGAAAGGAAAGAGTCGAGCCATGCCGCGTTGTAAAATTGTCGACACCACTCTCCGCGACGGCGAACAGGCCCCCGGCTACGCTTTTTCCCCCGGCGACAAAGCCTTTCTCGCTTCGCTTCTGGATCAGGCGGGCGTATGCCAAATCGAAGCGGGGGCGCCGATCATGGGCGGCGATGAAAAAGACGGCGTTTGCGCGGTCAAAGACGCCTGCGGCGCCGCCCTCGTCTCCACCTGGAACAGGTTGACGAAAAAAGATGTGGACGCTTCCCTGGAATGCCGCCCCGACATCATCCATATTTGTCTGCCGGTGTCGGAGCGGCATATCGTCCGCAAACTCCGCACGACGAAAACGGCTTTGCTGCGACGATTCCGCGAAGTGGCGGAATATGCCGCCGAAAAAGGCGGCCGCGTCACGGCCGGCTTTGAGGACGCCTCGCGGGCGGATGAACGTTTTCTATATGAAGCGGCCGAAACGGCGAGGCGGCATGGCGTCGAGCGCATCCGCCTGAGCGACACGGTGGGGTTGCTGCGCCCTTCCTCCGCCGCCGCCCTGGTGCGGGCGACGCTTGAAGTCGGGCTGCCCGTCGAAATGCACGCCCACAACGACCTGGGCATGGCCCTGGCCAACTCCGCCAGCGCCGTTCTGGCCGGGGCCGAGTTTATCGACGCCACGCTCCTGGGCATCGGCGAGCGCGCGGGCAATTGCGGCTTTGGCGACTTTGTCGCCGCCTTCAGCGAGTTCGCGATGATCTCGCCGGAGGCGGCCCGCAAGGCCGAAGGCCTGGCCCGGCCGCTTCTATCGCGCCGCCGGTCGGATTTTTTTTGCTTGAAGGGGATCAGCCATGACCAGACCGCCGATTATCGCCGCCCTTGTCGATGACGCCGGCCAGCCGGCCTCCTTGGCCGCCATGACGGCTTATTGCCTTTTTTCGCGCCCGCCGGGCCGGGCCTGGGAAAAACAACGTCAGGTTCCGGGCAACTTTTTAGACGGCTGCGCCGGCCTGGCGGCGGCGCGCGAAGCC
>JAISRV010000282.1 GCA_031273445.1 Candidatus Adiutrix sp.
CAACGCGGCCGACGCTTCTTTTTTTATGGGCCGGATGCCCCGGGCCCGGGTCGAAGACAGCAACTTCAGCCGGGCCAATTTGAGCGGCCTGGACATGCACGGAGTGAAAGATCACGGCAACAACATCTGGGCCGGCGCCAGCCGCGCCCTGGCTAAAGGCGACGACCCGGATTTGCTTAAATCGGAAGAATGGTTCGACCGCCATCAACATTTAAGCCGGCTTTGATTTTGTCTCATCGCTCATTTGTTCCGTTCGTTGTCCCCCCCCCATTTCAGGGGCTGACAGCCAGCAGTTATCGGGTGTAGGCGAATATTTTTAAAAAAGCAAGTCGCCCCCGGAGAGGGGCGACGGAGCGCAGCGACGGGTTGTGTGGCCGACAAGCTCGCTCGCCTGGCACCCACCCCATTCTTTGCCTGGCTCCGACCCCGCCGGCCCTGCCGCCCATGTATATTAAAAAAGCAAGTCGCCCCCGGAGAGGGGCGACGGAGCGCAGCGACTGGTTGTGAGGCCGACAAACTCGCTCGCCAGGCAAAAATCGCATTTTTTGCCTGGCTACGACCCCGCCGGCCAAGCCGACCATGTAAAATCACCAAGGAGGCCGCCCGCATGTTCATGATGAGTATGGGCGTAGGTCAGGTGCTGGGATTTCCCGACGTCTGCCTGACCCCGATGCCCGCCCCCACCCCCATGCCTTATCCCAATTTGGCCCTAAGCGCCCTGACTCCCGGCGCGGTCAAAAATGTGCTGTGCTCCTGCACTCCGACAGTCAACATGACCGCGGCCATCACCATGTCCAACGGCAATCAAGCCGGGGTCGCCCTGGGCGCCGTCTCCCACACCATTATGGGCGGCGCCAACTGGATCCTGGGCAGCGTCAAGACTTTCGTCGGCGGCACGCCCGCCCAGCGCCTGTGCAGCGTCACCACCTGCAACTGCATGGGCGTCATGCCCAACGGCCCGGGAGCGGCGCTGGTTCCCAGCCAGCCGCGGGTTCTGGTTCTAACTTGAACAAATCGGAGAGACGACCATGGAAAACGTCGACAGCAAAATCAGCCAGGGGCTGGAAGCCTTGAAGGAAACTAAAATGACCGGGGGCGACGACTTGAACCCCGTCTATCGAGACGCTTTCCTGGTGCACGCCTCTCTTACGGAAATAATGATCGATTTCGGTAATTTGAACAAAAGTTCCCTGGACGGCCAGGCCAGCGCCCGGGAACGGCTGGTTCTCTGCCCGGCCGTGGCCATGAAGCTGGCGGAAAGCCTGCAGGCCGGCCTGTCGGCTTTACGCAAACGCGTCGGGGAAATGGCCAGAGAACAGCGACAGGCCCTGGAGGAGGAAGATCATGACTGAAGCCGCGTTAAAACTTGACGAACATTTTTCCGGGGATTTCAGATCAGCCGTCGCCCGAGTGACCGGGCTAGGGGCCGACGGCGGCTATATGGTTCTTGACGACGGGCGGATTTTGTCGGCTTCTCCGGCCGCTTCCTGCCCTCTCCGCCCGGAGCCGGGGGACGAGGTGGCCTTGTTGCGTCTGACCGACGGCCGCACTTTCATCATCGCCGTTTTGCGCCGCTTCTCGGCCGAACCTCAAAGCTGGTCCATCCCCGAAGGCCTGACCGTGGACGTCGGCGAGCGGGCCGAAGTGCTGGGCCGCGGCGCCCTGGGCTTCACCGCCGTCTCCATGAGGGCCACGGCCGAGGAGCTGGACATCCAGGCCGAACGCCTGAAGCTGGTGGGGGGGCTGGTTGACCTTCTGGCCAGAGGCTGGCGTTTTTTCGGCCGCTCTCTTTTCAGCAACCTGGAATCCGTCACCCAGCATATCGGCCGCTCGTCCCGCCTGGTGCGCGATCACGATGAAACCAGGGCCGGCAGCATCGTCAGCCAGGCTCAAACCACCCACATCACCCAGGCCGAACAGGTGGTGACCACCGCCGGCGAAGCGGTCCGGATTGACGGCAAGCAAATCAATTTAGCCTGATTTGGAGATTGTTCGTGAAAAGGAGCGATCATGGAAACAGCAGATCGTCACGAGGACATATCCGATGAAGTATGGCAGCTTTTAGAGAGCCGCCTGCCTGAGCGTAAAGGCGCTTGGGGCGGCAATGCCCACGACAACCGCACCTTCGTCAATGGCGTGTTTTGGATATTGAGAACGGGCGCGGCCTGGCGCGACTTGCCTGCCGAGTACGGCTCCTGGAAAAATGCCCATCGCCGTTTTTGCCGTTGGCGCGACCGCGGCATTTGGGAAATTATTCTGGAGCTGCTGGTGGAGATCCCCGATTACAAATGGTTAATACTTGCCGACTACCGGGATATGAGCCGCAAAATCGCCGGCTCGACGCCAAGATACATCTGGCCGTGGATGCGCATGATTTGCCGATCAGAGCGCTTGCTGCAAAAGGCGCCGCGGCTGGTAATGTACGCGCGCAGGCCAATTGCCGATTGAGGGCCGGCCTTCATTCAGCCAAGCCGATCATTTACATTTAGAATTGCGCCGCTGGCCTGAAGAACGACGCGGAACGGTCAAAACGGCGGCCAGGGCCTCGCCAAAAACGCTGAAGCCCCGGCCGGCGGAAGTTGGTGGGCGGTGAGGGATTTGAACCCCCGACTCCCAGCTTGTAAGGCTGATACTCTAGCCGCTGAGTTAACCGCCCGGCCGCCGCTTGAGGCGCAATCGGTTTGACCCAATATAACAAAAACAGCGGCCTAAATGCAACAGCGTATCGCATATTTTATATGCCTAACAGCTCGCGCGCAAACTCGTCAAGTTCAGGGATATCTTCTTCAATGGCCTGCCAAATTTGCCGCATATCAAGCTGCCGGTAACCATGCGCCGCAATATTTCTGACCGCGACAATCTGAACCCATTCAATCTGCGGGTGGCCGTCTTTGAAATCGTCTGAGAGACGATTGGCGCACTCGCCAATGGTCAGTATTGACATTGACAGCGCATGTTGCAGGGTTTCGTCACGCAGAAAAACCTCACATGAGATATTTGCCGTCACGCTCTTGATGTAACGCAATTCGTCGGCAATTCGTTCAATGTTTGTCCTGTCGCGCCCATTCATATGATTTTCTCTGTTCGCGCCACGCGCAGTTTGTCGGGGCGGGCGAGGGGCAGCGTAACCACGTCGACAGGCAGGCCGAGGATGCGTGAAAGTTCCTCACGAAAACCCATAACTTTGAATATTGACGGCACAGGCGCGGCAAACTGGACGAGAAAATCCGCGTCGGAATTTTCGTCCGCCGTGCCGTCCGCATATGAGCCGAAAAGTTCAAGCCTCACGATGTCATATTTCTCCGCGACGGGCTTTGCCTTGTCGCGAATCGCTTCAATTGTCAGCATGGCGCCACCGCCTTTATTATACGCCGCTTGGCGTAAAATTCAAAAACAAAAGCGAACGCCAACCGCTTTCCCCGGCGAATGTAAATGCTCGGCTTGGCTGACCGGGTCGCAGCTGGGCAAAAAATGCGATTTTTGCCCAGCCAGCGAGTTTATCGGCCTTTAATCGCGCCAGTCGTGGCCGTGGCGCCGGCCGTGCCCCTGACCGTGCCCCCGGCCAGGCCCTTCGCCGCGGCCCGGGCCGTCCCAGCCAAGGCCGCAGCCGCAGCCCGACTCATAATCATGACCGCGCCTGAAACCAGGCCCGGGGTAAAACCCCTGGGCCTGCGCCTGGCTGAAGAAACTCTCTCTCTCCTGGCGCAGTTCCGCTTTGAGCTTAAGCATTTCAGAGACGATCGCCTTTATTTCCGCGGGCTTGGTGTTGGGATTCGCGGCCATGGCCTCATATTCCTTGTTCTTGGCCCACAACTGGTCCCGCAGGGGCGCGACTTTCTGGCGGTGGCTCCGCCGCATGGCTTCCAGGGCTTTCCGCTCTTCAGGGCCGAGCTGTTTATAAGCCGGCCCGGCGGCCGGATCGGAGCCTTCCTGGGCCAGAGCCCAGCCTCCGGCGCTTAAAGCCAGGGTCAGGATCAGGGCCAGCGCGGGTAAAAAACGTCTTTGCATCATGATGTCTCTCCTTTGGAAAATTTAGCGCCTATTCGGCTTGGCAGGCTGAGTCGCAGCCAGGCAAAAAATGCGATTTTTGCCTGGCGTGAGGCTTTGAACCATGTCCATCAGTCGCGTCCTCCGTCGCCCCTCTCCGGGGGCGACCGCTTTCTAAATATCTTCGCCTACATCCGAGAACCGCGGCTCTCCGGCCGCCTCTCGTCTCTGGCCCCTTTTAAGCTATACAAGACTTGCGCC
>JAISRV010000361.1 GCA_031273445.1 Candidatus Adiutrix sp.
TTTATTCCGCTCCGTTCATGCGCCTGGTACATGAAAAATCTTTGGAGGTGACATAGTCTTCAATGCGGCGGAGGCGTTTTTCAAGGCGGCCGGCCCGGCGGGCCAGCCCGGCGACAGCCGCCTCAGGATCAAGTTGAGCCTGCAGCCAGAGTTCTCTTTCTTCCGGGCTGTTCAGCGTTCCGGCCGGCGCCGGACTCATAATCATGGCCGCCGCGAGATAGAGAATGATAGTCGGCCAGAAAAAAAGGAAAATTGTGGCTAAAATCAATAAGAGACGCACCAGACCGGCCGACCAGCCGTAGTGGTCGGCCAGACCCTTGGCCACGCCGAAGATGACGCCGTCGTCCGCGCGAAAAGGGCCGTACGACTTGAGTTGGGCGATAAAGCCGCGTTGGCCGGCGGCGGTTCGATTCCTTTTGTCGTTCATAATTATTGCCTCCTTCAGCGCCGTTCCCGGCTTTTGTCGCCAGTGGAGCTCAGGATGACGTCTTCCAGAGCGTTCAAACGCGTTTCCAGCTTTTCCAGAGTTCGTTCCAATTCACGGGCTGTTTCGAGCGTTTTGCTGCGTTCGGCTTTAGCCTCCCCGCCTTTGAACAGTTTCATGGCTAAAATTACAAAGCCGATGCTGATCAGCAGCAGAGGCAGTCCCACAGCGACCAGAAATATTATCGCGGCGTGTCCCATGGCTGTTTCTCCCATTTTTCCAATAACTGACTGCGGCAGACCCGACTGCGGCCGAGCCCGCCGTCGTTAAGACGGCGGGCCGCGGCCTTTACGGTTATTTGACGGTCAGGCGGTCTTTCAATTCACGCAGTTCCACGTCGAGCGAGTCATCCAGTTCCTGAAAGGCTTTTTCGCGTTCATCGGCTTTGACCGCGTCTGAGCGGCCGCGCCCGCTGAACTCCAGTTCGGCCTCGGCTTCAAGCCGATCCATGCGCGAATCCAGGCGCTCAAGCTTAATGCGGGCTTCGGTCAGGTCATACTGCTTGATCTGTCCGCTGGCTTTGATGCTCTTCTGAGCTCGGTTTTCGCGATGGGTCAGGAGCTGCTCTTTTTCACGGGCCTGGTGGAGTTTATTTTCCAACTGGTCTATCTCCGTGCGGTAACGGTTGACTACCGCTTCCAGGTCATTGGCCTGCTCCTGCAGGACGGCCAGATTTTCTTCGGCAGACCGTTTTTCAAGGAGAGCTTCCTTGGCCAGGTCGTCGCGTCCCTTGGCCGCGGCTGTTTCCGCGCGCTTCAGCCACATGTCGCGCTTCTCCGCGGCCTCAGTCAAACGCCGGGCGCCTTTAGCCTGGTCGGCCATGGCCTGGGCGCAGGAGGCCTTAATTTCCACCAGGGTGTCCTCCATTTCGGCAATGATGAGTTTCAGCATCTTGTTCGGGTTTTCAGCTTTATCCAGCATGGCGTTGATGTTGGAACTGATGATGTCGGCGAATCTTGAAAAAATTGACGGCATGGTGTCTCCTTTTAGGCCGGCCGACTCCGCTGATGGATCGAAAGCGGTCTTGGCGAGAGCTGCCGGCTTCGGTAAGCGGTCATGTTTTAAAACGCGGCAAACATTCTAATTGCGTCTAGAAATAAGCAAACGGCAGGCCAATTTTCCACATTTTGTCGCTTAATTATAACATGCTTATTTTATTGCTTAATTATAGATTGAAAAAATTTATTTTTTTGTCGCGAATTTTCTTGTGGCTGTTTTGACCATATATTAAATATTTAAACCTAATGATGGCTATAAATCATTTTTTGACTTTCGGCGCGTTTTTGCCTACACTCATAAATTAAAGAGGCCAGGGCGAAACCATCGGCGCCGTGCGCCCCCAGCAATTCTTTTGGGTCAGCAGTTTAAAAACAGCGTCTGTAAGGCCCCAGCCGGCCTGATGTCTTCAGGGTTAAAACGCAGGCCTTCCCCCCTGGTTTAATGCGACCGGCCCCGCGAGGTCTTACGGAAGATCCATGACCGGAAAGAAGACGGAAAAATCTTTCAACCGCGCTCAGATTCTGGTGTTGGATCGGGCCTGGCTATTGGCCAGAAATCTGGCGGCGGAGGCTTTCCGTCTCGACTTTGACGATTTTAAGTCATGGCCGGTGGATATTAAGCGGTATCCGGAGTTAAGGCTGGAGGAGAAGGCGGATGGGGTTTTTGCTCAACTTTTTCGCTACCATCGTCCCGGGCCTGTTCTCATGGGGGCTCGTCCTGATTATTACCGCATATGTATTTATGACCCTTCGATTCTGGCGGCTCTGAAAAAAGAGCCCGGTCTGGCCCTTGAACCTTTGCTGACTTATATCATGACCCATGAATTTATTCATGTGGCTCGTTTCGCCCGTTTTATGGAACTGTTCAGCCTTGATCAGGAAGCCCGGAGAGCGGAAGAGGAGATTGTCCACCATGAGACGTTTCGTCTGCTGAAAGATGCCCGCATGCCCGGCTTGGGCCTGGTTTTGGAGTTGTATGAAAAACATCGTCTGCCGGTGGACTGAATCCCAATAAAGCCGGCGCTCGCTGACTACGGACCATCTGGGTGATTCTAAATCTGGTGAATTTTAATGGAACAGCCGGAAAAACATGATCGCCAAGGGCGGCAGGATGAAGCGCCGCCGCCTCTGACGGAGGCGCCTAAATTTTTGCGCCTGCAAAAGATGTTCGGTCCCGGGGAAGCAAGTCTATTGGCGCAGGCTTCTTCAGTGGGCATCGCCTTTGCGGTTTCTATTGTGCTGGGGCTGGCCTCGGGCTGGTGGCTGGACCAGAAACTGGGCACTTCGCCGTGGCTGTTGCTGTTATGTCTTCTGTTGGGCATTGCCGGGGGCTTCAGGAATCTTTTTGTGGTCTCGGCCAGAATCGACAGAAAAAGCCGGGAAGCGGCGGCGAATAAAAATATTATCAGGGATAAAAAGGACGGCGGCGGCAATGGCGCGTCAAGATGACCGTTTCTCCGCGGTTGAAGGAACGACGAAAGGCGCCGCCTGGAGCGAGGCGGACGCGGCGGCGCTTTTAGCCTCTTTCCAGCGCTTGTTGGCGGCCGTCAGGCTTTGCGCCTGCGTCGCGATAATGGCCTGCTGGCTTGGCGGCGGCGCCCAGTGGTTTCAGGGCGCCTTTTTGGGCGGACTGACGGTTGAAGTAAATCTTCGGTTTATGCGTCGAATGGCGCGTAATTCCCCTGGCTGGCGGGGCACGTCGCTGGCCCCGACTCTGGTGAGGTTTTACTTGCTTTTCGGAGTCACGGCCTTGTCGTGCTTCGTCATCGTCAAATATGAGGCGGGCCATCCTCTGGCCTTTCTGGCCGGCCTTTCGTCTTTTTTCGGAGGTCTGGTTCTGGGCTTGATCAGCCTGGCCTTGTGGAAGCTCCCCGCCGGTTCGGCCGGCGGACCATTCGAAAGCCGTAACGACGGGAAGCCCGGTGTAGGCAGCCGTGTCTAAACCGCGTCTGGCCATTATCACCGGCCCTACCGGCGCGGGCAAAAGCGAATTGTCGCTCTTGATCGCCGAGGCTTTGGGCGGGGAAATAATAAACGCCGACAGCCTCGCTCTCTACCGTGGATTTGATATCGGCACGGCCAAGCCCTCGTTGGCCGAACGCGAGCGTATACCGCACCATCTTATAGACGTGCTTAACCCGGACGAAGATTTTGACGCCGCCGCCTATCTTCGGGCCGCCCGGCCGATTGCCGTGGATCTGGGCAGGCGGAATCTGGCGCCTTTGGCGGTCGGCGGAACAGGTTTTTATTTGCGTAGCCTGACGTCCGGTCTTTTTGAGGGGCCGGGGCGCGACCCTGTTTTCCGGGCCGCGTTGAAAGCCGAGCGCGCCAATGGGGTCGACCTCCATGCCAGGCTTAAAGCCTACGATCCGGAAACGGCGGCCCGCGTCGCCCCCGCCGACCAGGTGCGCATTGAGCGGGCTCTGGAAGTTCTGCATCTGACCGGCCGCAGCATTTCCGCCTGGCAGAAAGAGCATGGTCTGGCTGAAAAGCCGTTCGCCTGCCTGGCTGTGGTTATAGACCGCCATCCGGAGGAAATGGAAGCGCGCATCCGGGAACGAACCAGGCATATGTTTGACGCTGGTCTGGCGGCCGAGACGGAGGGATTATTGTCGGCCGGTTGGGCGCCTGAATTGAAGCCGTTTCAGTCAATCGGCTATAAGGAGACTCTGGAGTATCTATCCGGAGATATCAGCCTGGAAAAAGCCATTGAAAAAACCGCAATCGCCGTCAGGCGCTTCGCAAAACGGCAGAGAACCTGGTTTCGCGGTCAACTGGGCGAGGCCGCGTGGTTTCATCCCGACCAGCGTGATGACCTCATCAGGCTGTTTCGCGATTTTTTTAAAGCCTAAGGCGCGACCAGGAGTTTCTTCAGCTTTTCCCTATAGCCGTCGGCGCCGCCGGCAAAATAAGAAACCATAAAGTCCATATGGCCTCCCGCGCCGACGGCCATTTCTTTTGGGCCGCCCTGATAGCTGTTGAACAGCTCCAGGCCAAGCGCGAAAGGCACCACATTGTCGTCGGGGCTGTGAAGCACCAGGAGAGGGCAGTTGAGTCGGCCCAGCCTTGAGCTGGTGTCGAAATCATTGCCCAGCACCAGGTAAAAATACGGCTTAAGCCACGGCGCCGCGTAGCCCGGCACATCCCGCAGGCGGGTAAAGGTCGAGTCGAGCACCAAGGCGGCCGGCGGATGTCGTTCGGCCAGCCAGGAGGCCACTCCGCCGCCCAGGGAAAAGCCGTAGATGACCACATCCTCAGGCTTTGTTTTGTTTACCGTCACCCAGCGCCAAGCCGCTTCGGCCGCCTGATAGACGCCCTCTTCGCTGGGGGCGCCCGAACTATCTCCATAACCTGGATAATCGACCGCCAGCGAGTTCAACCCCAGAGAGCGAAAGGCGATCAGGCGATCGGTCATCATGGACATGTTGCCGGCGTTGCCCTGCAACACCAGAACCGTCTTGGCCGCATCTCCCCCTGGAGCCGGCACATACCAGGCTTTGAGCCTGTCTCCGGCCTCCGTGGTCAGCCATATTTCTTCCTGATTCGCCTTGAATCTCGCCGGTTCGGCCCACATTTCGTCTGACGGATAGAATATCAGGCGGTCTTTGGCCAATCGGCCGCCGATAACGCTCAACAGCGCAAAGAGAACCAAAAATACCGCCGCCCTGGCCAGAAGCCAGCGGCCCCATTGCCCTTTTTTAGGCCCTTTGGGAATAAAAAGACTGCGTTTTTCATTATGCGCCACTGTTCACCGCCGTAAAACCGCCGCAATCCGCCGACAGTTTGTTGTTTAATTGATATTATCATAATTATAGAGGCATTTCGCAAAAAAAATACGCTTCGAGTCGCTTTATCTCAAACAAGCTTGAGGGCAGCCTTGAACAGGTTTTGAAAGTAGTAAAAAGTTCGGCGAACGGTTTTAAGTTTTTTTTTCGGCTTTCCTGAGTGATTTTTAATTTAATTATAGAACATAAGACTATTTATATAGATTTTATTGTCTTTGTAATATATTGAATTTAAAACACTTATTTGAAAATATACTTGTTCGCCTTAGCTAAAGTTAGGTTGATTTTTGCATTTATTAAAATTTTTCGGCATTTTGCTGAAGCTTATTTTAGTATAGCTCTCTGTTTGCGGGACGATAAGAAGGACAAATAAAGCCCGGGGATTCGCCGGCCGCGGCGCTTGCGTCGTCCGCCGAATCAGGGCCCGTCCGCTCGCAAAACGGCAAGGATGCCGCCTGAGCTTTAAGACTTTCGCATTCATGGAGGAATGTCATGTCTCTGGTCATTAATAACAACATGATGGCGGCTAATGCGGCCAGAAATCTCGGCGCTATTTATAACCGGCTGTCAACCAGCACTCAGCGCCTTTCTTCCGGTCTGCGCATAAACAGCGCCGCCGACGACGCCGCCGGACTAGCCATCCGCGAAATGATGCGGGCCGATATAGCGGTCACCAAACAGGGCATTCGCAACGCGGCCGACGCCGTCAGCATGATTCAGACGGCCGACGGCGCTCTGGCCGTTATCGACGAAAAACTGACGCGCATGAAGGAATTGGCCGAGCAGGCCGCTACCGGCACCTACACCACAGTGCAGCGCGATATAATCAATTCCGAATACCAGGCCATGGCCCGGGAAATAGACCGTATCGCCAACGCCACCAATTTCAACGGCATCAAGCTTTTGGACGGCTCCATCTCCAACCAGCATGGCGGGCAGGGCCTCAAGGTTCACTTCGGCCTTTCCAATAACGCCGCTGAAGATTATTATTTCATCAATATCGGTGATGCCCGCGCCACCAGTTCCACAGGACTCCGCGTCGGCGGAGATGCGAAGAACGACATATGGGGGCAGGGCGCGGCGGCCTCCGCTCCCCTGGGCGGCCCCGGCTGCTGTACGGCCGGTTTCCCTTCTCTGGACGGTCCGGCCGGTTTCGTCAGCGGCTCTGTTTTTTCCTACGGCTATAACTGGGACTGGAGGGAAGATTCAGACCCCGCCCTTCTCTCAGGCAAATACACGGCCGGCATGTGGAGCGTCGGTTTCGGCGAAAGCCTGCAGAACCTGGTAGACCGGGTTAATCTAGGCACTCAAAGCCGCGTGGGGGTAAGGTTTGAAGCCGGCGCCACCAATGCTGTTCTCAGCGGAACGACGGCCGCCGGCAACGTCATGAGCGGCTTTGCCGTCTGTGTCGGCAATGAAACATATTACTGGGGCGACTCGGCCCAGGTCGCCGCCGCCGTTGACGCCTCTAGGGATATGGTTCAAGCCCACACCGGCGACAGCGCCGGGTTGGCCGGCAAGGCCCTCACCAGCGCCATCAACAACAACGCCTCTTCCCAGTTTTGGGCTATGTGGGATTCCGCGGCCAGCACCTGTTATGTTTTCGTCAAGGAGGGCGGCGATAATAACGATCTTTTGGCCTGCGAACGGGTGGCCAAGGGCAACGTCTCCAGCGCCTCCGGCATAGCGGCGGCGGCTGGTTTGGTCAGCTTTGAAAATGTGGCCGCCGGGCGGTATGATGAATCAGGAACCAGTTTTTCGTTGGGCGGAGAATTCTGGGGAACCATGCGGCCGGTGCTGACCAAGGAGAATAACGGCAACCAGGTCTGGAACGTGAGATTGGAAGGCCGCGACGTGGGTAGGGAGCGCGATCTGTGGATAGCCAATATAGGCAGCGGCGCCGCTTTTGATTTCAACACGGCTGAAGCCCTGAATTCGACCTACGGCCCAGGCCAGATGCAGTTGATCGGCCTGAACGGCATCGCTAATATCCTGGGCATGGACCGTGAATCATTCGTCGAGATACAGAATGCGGCTGACGGCGACTGGAAGGGCGCGGAGATCAGGTCTCAGTCCAGCGCCCAGGAGGCCCTTGACGCCCTGACTGAGGCCATCACCAAGAAAGACAAGATCAGGGCCGACCTTGGGGCCATGCAGAACCGCCTGGAAAATACCATGACCAACCTGGAAATACAGGCGGAAAATCTCCAGGCTTCAGAAAGCCGCATTTCCGATGTTGACGTCGCTATTGAAATGACCGAATTCACCCGCAACAATATCCTAAGTCAGGCCGCCACTTCCATGTTGGCTCAGGCCAACTCCATCACCCAGTTGGCCCTTTCGCTTCTCGGGTAATACTAAAAAAGCGGCCAGGAAAAGAGCCGAGCCAGACAGACCGATCCCCCAGGGCCGGTCTTTTTGGCTTGTGCGCCCTGCCGGGCGCACTCGCTTGGACGAACAGAAGCCGCATAAGGAGGCGTTCGCGCCGGGCGAGAGGGCCACAATATTCAAAGCCCGACCGGCCCGGAAGGCGTGGACGCAGATGCGGCAGGCCTAAGCCGTAGTTCCCGGAAAAATTTCTAACCGCCTTGACTCGCATCCGCGCTCGTCAGGCCGGCCGGCCTCCGGGCGGCGAAATTCCCGGCCGTCAGTCCGCTTAAAACATGAATTTCCGCACATAAGGCCTGGGCAAACGGCGTATTTGAAATATTCAGCGCCTCAAAACGTCTGTTTCAGCACACACGCGTCCAAAACAATACAAATCGGCAAGGTGCGTCTTTGTAACAAGTTGAATTTATGATGTTTAATTTTTTAAATTTTGAATTTTTTCAAAACATGCCATCATAAAGACAAAATC
>JAISRV010000421.1 GCA_031273445.1 Candidatus Adiutrix sp.
ACCGCCACCTCCACCGGGCAATCGCAGTGGATCAGCTCCAAAGCCGCCCGCAACTTCGGCCACCATATCCGGGCCGGGGTGGATGCGGTCATGATCGGGCGGAACACCGCGCAGAAAGATGATCCGGAACTCTCGGCCCGCCCCTGGGGCCGCCGAAAAATGCATCGCCAACCCTGGCGGGTGGTGCTGGACCCGGCCTTGAAGCTTTCGCCAAAATTGAAAATTTTTGACGCGTCCCTGGGCGGGCCCACGGTCGCGGTCTGCACCGCCGGCGCGCCTGAAAATAAGATGAACAAGTTGGCCGCCCTGGGGGTCAAGGTTCTGACTGTTCCTTTGGCGGAGGGCGGCCTTTTGTCGATGCGCGAGCTGCTTTTGGAACTGGGGCGGGAGGGTCTGCAGAGCGTTCTGATTGAGCCTGGGGCCACCCTGGCCGCCTCGGCCCTGATAGACGAACCGGTGGTGGACCTGGTTCAGCTTTTTCTGGCCCCTAAATTCATCGGGGGCGTCAAGGCGCCGGGCGTGGTCGGCGGCAGCGGCCTGCCCGAGCTGGAGGCCGCCCGTGAAGGCGAAATTCTCAAGCTGGGCCGCAAGGGTTCGGATATCCATATAACCATGCGCCCGGCGGGCGGTTTCGGCGGGCCGGCCGACCATGAGGCCCTGTGGCGGGCGGCGGGCCTGGCTATTGAACTGTGAGGTTTTTATGTTTACCGGCCTGACGCTGGGCTTGGGCGAAATCGGCGGACGCGTTCCGGACGGCGGCGAATTCGAATTGACCGTCGTCGCCGGTTTCGCCTGGTCCGACCCGCTTGAACTCGGGGAGAGCATCGCCGTGAACGGCGCCTGCCTGACCGTCGCCGCAAGGGTGGGGCCGCGCGGCTTTAGGGCTCACGCCTCCGGGGAAACCGTCCGCCGCACCACCTTAGGCACGGCCCGGCGCGTCAACCTGGAAAGGGCCCTGGCCTTGGGCGACCGCCTGGGCGGGCACATCGTCAGCGGCCATGTCGACGGCCTGGGCACGCTCATTTCCGCCAGGCGGTCCGCCTCCAGCCTGGTTTGCGAATTCGGGGCGGCGGCTGACCTGATGTCTTTGATCATCCCCAAGGGCTCCATCGCCATCGACGGCGTCAGTCTCACCGTCAACGAAATATCCGCCGAAACCTTTACCGTCAACCTTATTCCCCATACCGCCGAAATGACCACCATCGGGTTTTTGCGGCCGGGCGACCGGGTTAACCTTGAAACCGACCTGATCGGCAAATATGTTAAGCGCCTTATGACCTTTGACGAAAACCGGCCCCGCCCCGAGGGCCTGACCCTGGAGTTTCTGGCCCGGCACGGCTTTGGCCGCTAATTTTATGTCCATTCGGCGAGTCAATAATTATGAATTCTTTATTGCCCGGCAAATACAGAGCCGTGGTCTTTGATCTCGACGGCACCCTGCTCGACACTCTGGGCGACCTGGCCGGCAGCCTCAACCAGGCGCTGGCGGAGGCGGGTCTGCCGCCGCACGCGAAGGAGGAATATCGCTTTATGGTCGGCCACGGCCTGGAGACGCTGGTCGCGCGAGCCCTGCCGGAAGCTCTGCGGACGCCGGCTCGGGCGCGGCCGATTTCGCGAAGGTTCAGCGAAATTTACCGGACCCGGCAATGCGAGACCACCCGGCCTTACGACGGGATAAGCGGAATGCTGGCGGAGCTGGCGCGTCTGGGGGCGCGGCTGGCCCTGCTCTCCAACAAAGCCCACCCCAACACTTTAGAGATGGCTGAGCATTTTTTCCCGGGCCTGTTTCAGGTCGTTCTGGGCTTGCGCCCGGAAGTTCCCCCCAAACCCGACCCGGCCGGCGCCCTGGAAATCGCCCGAAAATTCGCCTTAAGCCCCTCCTGTTTCGTCTATCTTGGCGACAGCGGCGTGGACATGAAAACCGCGACGGCGGCCGGCATGTTTCCGGTCGGGGCGGCCTGGGGCTATCGTCCGGCCCGGGAGCTGCGAGAGGCCGGGGCGGAAAAAATTCTGCGCTTTCCCGCTGAACTGGTCGACCTTTTCAGGTAGACGCGTCGTGAGTCTTATGAAAGAACCCTGTTCAACTCCAGAGGCCGCCGGGAAGGCCGGGCCGGGCCGGCGCACGGCCTCTCCCCCGGCCTGGATTCTGGAAAGCCCCTGGATTTTGGACCATCTGCGCTCCAGGCCGGGGCGGCTGAGAGTCGCCCTGACCGGCGGCATAGCCTCCGGCAAGTCGGCGGCGGCGGAGATTTTTCGCCTTTTGGGCGCGGAACATATCGATTTGGATGTGCTGGCCCGGCTCGCGGCGGCGCCGGGAGGGGCCGGCTGGGAGGCGCTGCGGGGCATATTCGGCCCGAAATATTTCCTGGCTGACGGCGCCCTTGACCGCCCCAAAGTCAGCCGGGCCGTTTTTAAGGATCAGAGCCTTAAGGCGCGGCTGGAAGAAGCCCTCCACCCGCCGACCTGGGCCATGATGGGGCAGGAACTGGCCCGGCATGACGACGCGGCGGCCATCGTCGTCAGCGTGCCCCTTTTGTTCGAGGCCGGGCTGGAGAGCTTTTTTTCTCCTATCGTCCTGGTCTTCGCCGGGCCGGAGACGCAGTTGGCCCGCCTGATGGGCCGCAATCCCGGCCTGGGGCGCCGCCAGGCGCGGCGCATCATCGCCGGCCAATGGCCGGCGGCGGATAAAATACCACGGGCGGATTATATTATCGACAACAGCGGCTCCATCGGCGCCGCCATCAGTCAGGCCGGCCAAGTGTGGCGGCGCCTGACGCAAGAATGTAAGTGATCGGCTTGGCCGGCTTGGTCGTAGCCAGGCAAAAAATGTGATTGTTGCCTGGCCAGCGACTTTATCGCCCTCTCAACCAGTCGCTTCGGGCTGTCGCCCCTCTCCGGGGGCGACCTCTTTTTAAAAATATTCGCCTACACCCGAGAACGAGAACTACCGGCTGTCAACCCCTTAAATGGCGGGGCGTAACGAGCGGAACGAATGAGCGATGAGACAAAAAATCAGGCCCGTTTCAGGGTGATGAGGTTGACCTCCGGCCAGGCCCACAGGCGGAAGGGCACGCCCACTGAGGCCAGCCCGCGGCTGACGTTGAGCCAGCAGCCGTTTTCGTGGTATAGGCCGCTCGAATATTTATAGAACATGGAGGCAAGGTTCAACTGATCGCGGAAGGGAACCTGGTATTGGCCCCCGTGCGTATGACCGGCCAGATACAGACGGCAGCCATGGGCGCCGGCCTGGCGTAGCCCTTCGGGACGATGATTCAAAAGCAGCACGAAATCATCCGGCTCCGGCGGCGGACCTTTGACTTTTTTGAAGTCCAGCACGTCCGGATCGTCTTTACGCCCCGTAAGGGCGCCCGTGCCCATCCAAAAGTGATGCGCCCCCTGGTCGTCAAGCCCGATGATGGACATCGGCAGTTCCGGCAGGCGAACCTGGCGGTCCATCAGCATATTTATGAGGCCGGAACTCTGCAGAAGCGAGGCGATTCTCTGCGGGCCGGTATAGTGGTCGTGATTGCCGAGGATGCCCCAGACGCCGTAGGGCACGTCGGCGAACCTTTTCAGCGGGTCGAAGCACAGCCTGGCGAACTCGGGATTGCGGTCGATAATATCTCCGGTGACGACGACCAGATGGGGGCCGGCCGCGGCCGCGACAGCCGCGGCCCGGTCTATTTCCCGTTGGCTGGACCACAGGCCGAGGTGCAGATCGCTGAGCTGGGCGATGACGAAGCCGTCCAGAGCCCGGGGCAAGCCCGGGAAGACGATGGTCTGGCGGTTGACCGCCGGGCTGGAACCCTGTCTGATCACGCCGTAGCCGCAGCCGCCCAGAATGACGGCGACGGCGGCGCCGCCGGCGCTTTTCAGCAGGTTGCGCCTTTCCTTTTTGAAATTGAAATCGACGGGCGGCTTTTTCCCCAGGCGCAGCGGCAGCCTGATCACGGCCGTCAACAGAGAGGCCAGAGTCCCCAGGGGCAGTATGACCAGAATATAAGCAAGCTGCCAGGCCACGGCCGGCCGGCCGAAGAAAGTCCAGGTCAGATCGACGGCGGCGCCGCTGAAATAGAGCGCGCTGAAGGCAAAAAGCCAGGCCAGGTTAAAGACGATGAAAACCAAGTGGCATATGAGCCTGTGGAAGGGTTTGGCGGCCCGGCGCAGCCAGAAACGCCAGGCCAGGATCTGCCCGGCCAGGCACAGCAGGACGAAAAGAGGGGCTTTGTAAGTGAAAAGCAGCGTATTGAACTGTTGCGAGAGCATTGGACGTTTTTCTCCGGCGGCCTTTAAAATCCGTCAGGCGGAGAGGGCCGAAACATGGGCGGCGGGAAACATGAAAGTGAACGACGCGCCGCTGTTCTGGATGTGTTCGGGGTGGTTGGTCACGCGTATGATGCCGTGATAGCGGTTCACGATTTTGTTGACTATGGACAGGCCCAGGCCTGATCCTTCGGTTTTGGTGGTGAAAAAGGGGCTGAAGACGTTGGGCAGCATATCCTCGGCAATGCCCGGCCCGGTGTCGACGATTTCGCAGGCCACGTAATTCTGGTCGGCTTCTTTCGTCTCAAAGAGGCGGATGTATATTTTCCCGCCGCCGGGCGACATGGCTTGGGCGGCATTGTGGATCAGGTTGAGAATAATGTGCATGACCTGGCGGTCGTCGGCGGAAATGGGGGGCAGATCGCTTTGAACGTCGGTTTTGACGACGATTTTCTGCCGGGCTATCTCGTGGCGCAGGGAATAGAGCGCTTCCTCCAGGAGGTCTTCCATCTTGAAGTCGCGCACGCGGCCCTTTTCATCGCGGGAAAAGTCGAGGACGTTGTTGAGAACTTTGTTGACCCTTTCCACTTCTTCCAGAATGACCTCCGCGTATTTGCGCAAGGGGTCCTTGTCGGCCATTTTTTTCAACAGGCGTTGGGTGAAGCCGCCGATGGAGACGAGGGGATTGCGGACCTCGTGAGCCAGATGGGCGCCCATTTCGCCCTGCGCCGCCACTTTTTCGGCTTCGATGAGGCGGCCGCGCACCTGGCTCAAGGTCTGGTTGGCTCTCTCCAGGTCGTCGTAAAGGCGCGCGTTTTCTATGGCCAGCCCGGCCTGGTTGGCCAGCATGGTCAGGTCGCGCAGGCTGTCGATGGTCAACT
>JAISRV010000118.1 GCA_031273445.1 Candidatus Adiutrix sp.
TACAGGAGATCGGCGGCGCTCGGATTGTTTTCCCGGCCACCAAGGCGCAAGAGGATATTTACAAGGCGTTCGGGGTCACAGTCCCGCCAATGTAGGTATAATCATACAGGGAATTTAGGATATTAGTGATAAAAACACGGTTCTGGAATCTCTAATTTCCGAGAGCGTGAATGAAAAGTTAAGCCGCCTGGCCGCTATTCAGGAAGGGCTGGATGATGTCGCGGCCGGGCGTGCCGTCGATCACGTTGATCACGAAGAAGCGATGCGCGAAATCAGGGCTGAAATCGCGCGGGCGCGAGCCGCTCAGCCATGACTGAACCGCGCCGTCTTAAATGGCCGCCAGAAATCTCATCTACTCTTTTACGGTGAATTCCGCGGCTAAGGTTTCAGTCCCGATTTTTTTCAGCCGCAAGACGGTTCGCTCTTCTTTTTGCTCGGGCGTGCCGAATTTGCTGAAAACGCTTACGATCGCCGTTACTTCCCCGGCGATGGTCTGTCCGGAGTCTCCAACGTAGTCGACTACCACCCGATAAACGCCCGGCCTGGCTTTTTTCAGCATGAATTCCTCCGGGCCATAGCCTTGGGAGTCGCCGCTCAGACGCCAGCCGATCTTGGCGCCGCGGCGACCATAATAGGAGGCTTCTTCGCCGTCAGGCGCGATAACCCTGAGATTCATATCGGCATTGTCCATATCCCAGGACAACACGACCCGGATGTCGGAAGCCAGGTTTTTAATCAGGCGCGAATCAATGGCCCCGGTTTTGACCTGCCCGCCGTGGGCGGCGATGAGCGCGTTCATCTCCGTCAAGGCGGTGACGTTTATTTCTCCAAAGCGGCTTGACCATTGGCGGCGCGCGGTTTCGTATAAAAGGTCGACGGCTTCCTGGGGCCGGCCAAGAGCGGCCTTGACCGCGGCGATATCCCGCAGGGACTGCGGCTCATACGGGGCCAGTTCGCGCGCCTGCTCCAGAACGGGCAGGGCCGCCGCCATCTCGCCGGCCTGCATGAGCCGGTAAGCCAGCATACGGAGAATCTGACGGTTCTCCAACCGCATTTCCGCCAAATTGGAAAGCACCCGCAGCCCGAGTTCTTTTAAGCCGCGTTCAAAAAACAGGTTCGCCGCCTCAAAGAAAAAGGAGCCGCTGTTCATATAATCGGGCCGTTCCTCAAGATAAACGGCATACAGCTCCTCGTCTTTAGCGGCCCGCATTCTGGCGAGGCCAGGCGCGTCCGCAACCCAGGGGTTGAGCCGCGGGCCGACATATCTGAATCCCGAGGCCCGGCTGCTTTCGCCGGCCTCGGAGCCTGACCTGCCGGCCTTAGCGCCCGATGCGTTTGCGTTGGAGAGTGGATGCGGCGGCATAGGCATACCCGAGCTTCCGCTCATATAGGGGGTTATCGGGCCCTGTTTCATAGTTACAGTCTGGTCATTGGCCGCCATAAAGCGCGGAGAAGATATGGTTCGGACCACTTAACCTTTTCCCGCCACATGTCCAAAAGTTTTTCCTGCCGCATGGCCAAGAGCCGTTCATCGCCCAGACTCCGCTCGCCCCCGGAAGCCGCCTTTTTCAGGCGCAGGGCCTCCACTTGAGCTTGGAGCGAAGCCGGCGGCGTCACCTCATACCTGGCATAATCCTCAGCCGTCTCCAAAACTATGAGCGAAGTCTCCCGACTGACGACGCCCAATTCCTGGCCCAGCCGGGCGATGGCCTTTTTGTTGGCGCGATAATCAGCCTCCAGGCCGGCGATGGCATATCGCCCCCAAAGCCGGGCCGGCAAGGGGGCCTCCTCGCCCGTGAATTCCGGGGACTCGTCCCAAGCGGGCAAGGCCATGGCCAGCTTTTTGGAAGTTCCGTCTGGATAATCCGCTTGAACCGTAATTTCCTTGACCCCGTCGACCCCGCCGCCGCGTTTGGCCCAACCCGCCAAACGAATCAGGCCGTTCCGCCCGTCCGCCGCGCTCAGATAAGCGGATTCCGGCGCCAGCACGGCCTCGGCGGCCCCGTCCATCGCCGCATTTATAATGCCGACCCTGGCGCTGGCCCGCAGCAGCCTGGCTTCAGCCGTCGGTAAAGATTCATGGGCCAGGTCGATAACCTGGCCGCGAACGGCCATAGCCCTTAAAGCGGCATAATCAGCCGTGGCCGCGGAGTTGACCGCGAACAGCCGCTGTCCGGCCGCCATTTCAGGAAAACCCGCCTTTCCCGGAGCGCCGCGGTAATTGGAAAGGCCGTCGGAGAACAGCAAATATTCCCGGCAGTCGGCGGCGGGCCTCCAGTCGGTCAGGTTGGTCGCCCCATCGTAAGCCAAACCTTCAATAGCCGCTCTAAGCCCCTGCCAGTCGCCGTTTTCAATCTTAAAAGTTTGAAGGGGTTCGGCCTTGTCCCGCAGCACCGCAAGCCGCGCCCGGCCGGAGCTGAATGCCTTGAAATAACTGTCCAGCAAGGCGAATTCGTCGGCCTGGTTACGCTCCATGCCGGAACCGGAAGCATCCCAGAGGACAGTAACCAGATCCGGCAGAACCCTGGCTTTATCCGGCGCGGGCATATAGGCCGCCGCGCTGAAATACAGCTTATCCCGCCACCGGGCCGCCGTAACGGAAGCGGACAGAGAATCCGGGGCCGGCAGAGTTATGTCCAGCCAACCTTCCGGGGTAATATTTCGGCGCTCGACCCGGCCCCGGTAAACCGTTCCGGCCCGCTCCAGGCGCAAACCGAGATTGCCGGCCTCGGCCTTGACCTGCCCCGGCGGAGAAACAATCTCCGCTTCAATGGAAATTGAATCGAGGTCATCGGCAAAATTCAATGGTAGCCGGTAATGCAGCGCGCCGTTTTCAGCCTTAAGCGGCTGCATGATGCGAACCGCCGCCCGGCGCTTGCCGCCCGCCGGCAGCGGGTAGACCCGCAGCCTGTAGGCATTGCCCCTGGTCGCTTCCAAAAGCGCGGGGTCAACTTTTCGCCGGGCTATTTCGTCGAACATTTCCTGCCCCCGGGCCTTGGCCGCCGGCACGCCCCGGCGAAGTTCGCCGTTGATGTCCAAGGCCAGGCCGCTTATTTCCTGACCCGGGCTTAAGTGAAGTTCCAGCTCTCCTTCAAGAATGCGTTGGTTGGGATTATAAAATTCCATATCCAGCGAGCTCTCGGCGAAGCCGCTCTTAATCTCGACGCGGACAGCCAGAGACAGGAGGCGGACAGGGTTTTCGGCGCCGGCGACATGCAGCCGGGGCGCGCCCGGCGCCGGCGCCGCCGGCTTGCCGCTCTGGGCCGCGGCCGGCCCCCCGGCGATGAAAATCATTGAGACCAACATAATGGCCAGAAAAAATACGGGCCCGAAACGGGAAAAGACGCTCATTATGTCTCTCTTTGAATATGCCGGCGCTCCAAGAATAAGGCCATGATCAGTCACCTTAAATTCCACGGTTTCTCGATAACTCGTCGGCCAGTCAACAAGGGCAGGATATCCCGTTTAAAAAAATAAAAAACATTTCCAAAAAATTCGCCCAACATGTAAATAGCCAGCGCCATAAGACTTAGAACCGGGAAACTGACTATAAATTGCCCTTTGAAAAACACCAGCCAAAGTCCCATCAATCCGTCGGACAGCAAATAGATGACTAAAAAAATAAACCCTAATATTATGGCGATACAATATCTAACAAACCAAAAGCGGGAATAACACACAAATAGCTCCGAATTGAAACACCTATATACGCCATATAAAATACTGCCGTAAAAGGCTTGGGACAGCATCATAAGAGTCATATCCGGGAAAATGCTGACCTCAGATAAGCGTTTCATAAATGGAAAAATATTTTCTAAACTAACTAAGGCCACTATGGTCTGATTTGAATAAAACAACGCGGGGATTACCCAGACAAAAATTGTTAAGGCTAACATGACCAGATTAAACCGAAGGCCGACTTTTGAAATAAACCGAGGAAGATCTAATTGATATTCTTCTTGATAATTTATAAAATATTTCCGTATATTATCTTTAGCCTCATTAATCGTCCGAAGCATATCTTGGAGACTTTCAAAGTCTTTTTCTAAAATCGGCCGTAAATCTAAGGGTACAGCCCCCATATTATTATGCAAAAAGTTTATATATTCTTCTAGTCTTTCTCTTTGGGCGGTTATTATGACGGGCGGCAAGAAATATGGACTAGCTGACTTTATCAATCTATAACAGAATTTGCCCCATTTTAGATCCAGATAAAAAAATCTTTTCAGGATTACAGTACGATCAAACGCGTTAAAAAATTTTTGAATTCGATAGTGCCCAAGATATATTGTTTTTTGTATATCATCAATCAGAGCGGCGATATTTTGATGCATCGCTTCATAGTCGTATTGGCCGCTTACGACTTCAGGCGATTTAGTTTTCAAGCTTGTTTCCTGATTAGAAACCTCATTGAATCCAGAAGGTTCAGGCGATTTTTCATATATTATCCGGCGCCCACAATTAAGGCAGCGGCCATAGAAACTACCGTCAGCATTCAGCCGGGCGGATGTTATCTGATTCTTCTTTGAACATTTTCGGCAAACTATATTTACGAGGTCACCCATAAATTAAAGTTAAGCTGCCTTTCTGTATTCCGATCAGCGGCGTCTTTACGAAGCCGCTGAATCGTATCCATTACGGGAGCCTCATGGTTTTTTTTCAGGGCGCCGGCTTCTATGATTTCGCGCGTGGCCGAATTACGGTTCATCCAGAAGAGTCGTCTTTTGACTCAATTCCAACGCCAACCGCTCAAAAGACCGGCTGTAGGAGCGCCGGGGCTTAGTATAGACCGGAGACTTTAAGCGGCTTTTACGGCCCGCTCGAAGGTTCTGGCGAAACCGGGCAGCGAGTTTTTCACGGCGGCTTCGGAGGTGCAATAACAGATGCGGAAATAGCCCGGCATGGAAAAGCCGGCCCCGGGCACGGTGAGAATATTTTCCTCTTTCAGGAGGTTGACGAAGGCCTTGTCGTCGGCGATGGGGCTTTTGGGGAAAAGGTAGAAAGCCCCGCTGGGCACGGTCAGTTCGAAGCCGATCTTCTGGAGACCTTCCACGAAAAGGTCGCGGCGGCGGCGATAGAGGTCTATGTCTACGTGAACCCCCTGCAGTTCGGCCAAAACCAGCTGCATCAGAGACGGGGCGTTGACGAAACCCAAAATGCGGTTGGCCAGACACAGGCCCTCGAAGAAAAGCCTGGCCTCGGGCATATCTGGATTCACGGCCGCGTAGCCGAGGCGCTCGCCCGGCAGCGACATGTCTTTGGAATAGGAGTAGGCGACCACTGAATAAGGGTAGGCCGGAAAGACGGAAGCCGCCTCGCGGCCGTCATAGACCAGTTTGCGATAGGGTTCGTCGGAAATGAGCACGATGGGCCGTTCCAGCTCCCGGCTGGCTTCGGTCAAAAGCCGGCCCAAAGCGGCCAATTCGTCCGCGGAATAGATGACCCCGGTGGGGTTATGGGGCGAATTGATCAGAACGGCCCTGGTTTTGGAAGTGATTTTAGCTTTAATGGCCTCGACGCTCAGGCTGAAGTTTTCGCCCGGCTCGGCCGCCGTCACCTGGCCGCCGTGGTTGGCGGCATAAAACCCGTATTCGACGAAGTAGGGGCGCGGGGTAATAACCTCGTCGCCCGGGTCCAGAATGGTCTTCAGGATGACGTTCAGGGCGCCGGCGGCCCCGACGGTCATGACCACATGATCGGCGGAGAATTCGTTCCTCAGGGCGCCGCCCTGGTCGCGGGTCAGATAGGCGGCCACTTTTTCGCGCACGCCGGGCCAGCCGGCATTGCTCATATAGCCGTGCGAGCCGGGACGGTCTTCCGCGACTATACGGGCCAGGGTTTCCTTAAAGGCGGGCGGCGGCGGCACATCGGGGCTGCCGAGGGAAAAATCGAAAACTTTGTCGGCGCCGAACCTGGCCTTCAGCACGGCGCCCTCTTCGAACATTTTGCGGACCATGGAAGCGCCGGCATTGGCGTTTTCCATTTTTTTGCTTAGAATCATGTCGCACTTCCTTGGCGGGCACTGGGGAAATCGGCGGCGGCGACCCGCTTGATCGCGGGCCGCCGCTCCGTAAATTTAAGATTTACAGAGGGCTATAATATAATGCGGAAGCCATTAGTGTATAGAAGATAATACTTTCCCTCTCATTTTTCAATCAAAATATGCTACAATTATACGCTGACAAGTTTTGCGGGGAAAAACCGTCAAGGGCAAGGGCCGCCATGACCAATGAACTTTACCCTCTGATTCTGGAGCCGTTTATCGCCGACCCGGCCTGGGACGACCTCGCCGGCCGGCCGCTGAACGCCCTCTGGCTGGCGGCCGACGCGGCCCTGATAGCCGCCGGGCCCCAGGCCGGACGCACGGTCGACCACCTCAAGCATCTGTGGGGCGAACGCCTGGTCGGCGCGGCGGCCGGCTCGTCCCCCGACGCCCCCCTGGCCGTGGAACTGAAGATCGCCCGCAACGCCGAAAAGACGGCCCTGACCGTGGTTACGGTCGGCGATTCGCTGTGGCGGGTTCTTGAGGCCAGCCCCGACGGGCAGGCCTCCGCCGGCTGCCCCGGCCGCCTGAATCCGG
>JAISRV010000005.1 GCA_031273445.1 Candidatus Adiutrix sp.
TGAAATTACGTATCTGAATCAGGGCATTTCGCATTGTTTCAGGACTTACTGGATATCATAAGCAAAGGTAACATCGGGATGGGTAAAAAGAGGATTCATGAACTGGCGAAGGAATTGTCGTTGACCAGCGCGGAGCTGATTCAGAAAATAACTGAATGGAAACTTTTGCCTGGGGTTAAGTTGGTCGCTTCCAGCGGCCTTGAAGAATATTTGATTGAGGAAGTCAGCCGCCGTCTGGAGCGGCCTGTCGGCGGCGAGGCTTCGTCGTCATCGCCGCAAGTGGTGCGTCGCCGCAAAAAGAGCGCGGCCGAGCCCGTGGATGACGCCGAAAGCGAAATAAAAACGGCAAAGGCCGCCAATGACGATGATGATGATGATGATGATGACGCCGGTTCGCCGGGCGCAACTGAGGCTGCGCCCGCAATCAATGCGGTTAAATCAGAGCCGGACTCTGTAGCCGTCATTTCTAAACCCGCCGGGTTCGCGGAGGCGACTATCGCCGCGGCCCCTTCGTCCCGCTTAAAGGATGCTAAGGTCAAGAACAACGTGTCTGCGACAATTATTGGCAGTAAACCACTACAGACGAGAGCGACTCCTGATTTTTTGAAACTTTCACCCGCCCTGGAAAAAGCGCCGGCCGTGTCGGAAGAGCGGGCGTTGACGCCGTCTCCTGCCGCCCCAGCGTCTTCAGAAGCGAAAACCAGCCTTGCCGCGGCCAGAATTGCGCCGGCTTCTACGGCGCATAAGCCGGATAAAGTCAAGACCTCTCCCTCTCTTCCGCCGCAACAGAGCGCCTCAGTTACGCCGACGGCGCCGCGTAAGGTCACGCGCGAGTTAAGCGGCGAGTCTCCGGCCAGGATCATAAGCCAGCCCAGGAGCGGTTTTGAGGCGGCCAAGGTCGTAGGTTCGAAGCCCAACTGGAAAGACGCCGCCGGCGGCCCCCGTCCTGGCGGCGGGTTTCCGCGCCGTCCCGGCGGAGCCGAAGGCGGCGCTGCCGACTGGACGGCTAAAAGACCGGCCGGGGACGCCGCGCGGTCGTTGCGGCCTGATCTGCGCCGGCCTGACCCGGCGGCCATGGCGGTTGCTCCTGTTCCGCCTGAAACGGAAACTCGGCGTCGCGACAAAAAAAAGAAGATCCATGGCGGCGGCTCTCGCTTTGAAGGCGACGAAAATCAGGCCGCCGGCAAAGCCGTTCGCCGCCGCGATGTGGTGGAGAGGACTGATTTGTATTCCGAAGGTGATTGGGAACGTGTTCGCCGCCGCAACAAAAACGTCAAAAAGACCAAGTCCAAAACAGAGATTACGGTGCCTAAAGCCATAAAGCGCAGAATCAAGGTCGATGAGGTCATAACTGTTTCCGAACTGGCCCACCGTCTTTCCATAAAGGTCGGCGACATCATTAAAAAGCTCATGAACATGGGCGTGGTGGCCAGCTTGAACCAGGCTCTGGATTTCGACACCGCCACTCTTGTTTCCGCGGAATTCGGTTATGAAGTCGAAAGGTCTTCCTTTGACGAGGAAAATATTATGCAGGTCGATTACGGCGATTCTTCGCCCGAGTCGACGCGTCCGCCGGTGGTCACCATCATGGGCCATGTCGACCACGGCAAAACCTCTCTTCTGGACTATATTCGCAAAACCAACATTCAGAGCGGCGAAGCCGGCGGCATAACCCAGCATATAGGCGCCTACCATGTCCGCGCGGGCGGCCGCAACATAACTTTTCTCGATACTCCCGGCCATGAAGCCTTTACGGCCATGCGTTCCCGCGGCGCTCAGGTGACTGATATAGTCATTCTGATCGTGGCTGCCGACGACGGCGTCATGCCCCAGACCCGCGAAGCCGCCGACCATGCCAAGGCGGCCGGGGTGCCCATTATCGTGGCTATCAACAAAATAGACAAACCCGGCGCCGATGTCGAAAAAGTGCGCCGTGAAATGGCGGAAATAGGGCTGGCGCCGGAATCATGGGGCGGCGACGCCGTCTTTGTTGAAATTTCAGCCAAAAGCGGACAGGGCGTAGGCGAGCTTTTAGACATGATTCTCCTGCAGGCTGACATCCTTGAGCTAAAGGCTCGTCCAGACGGTCTGGCCAAAGGCCGCATCATCGAAGCCCGCCTCGACAAGGGCCGCGGGCCGGTGGCGACGGTTATGGTTCAGGAAGGTTTGCTGAAGCAGGGCGATACTTATGTCTGCGGCGTCTTTTACGGGCGCATACGGGCCATGCTGGACGATCAGGGGGAGCGTGTGGCTGAAGCCGGCCCGGCCATACCTGTCGAAGTGCAGGGCATTTCCGGAGTGCCGCAGGCCGGCGACGAGTTTATCGTGCTTGCGGATGAAAAACAGGCCCGTCAGGTCAGCCAGCACCGTCTGCTGCGTCAGCGTGAAAGCGAATTGACCCAGACTTCTAAACTGACCCTGGAAAATCTCTTCGACAATATTAAGGCTGGAGCGGTAAAGGGTCTTAACCTTATCGTAAAAACAGACGTGCAGGGTTCCCTGGAGGCGATTGTCGACGCGGTTATGAATCTCTCAACTTCAGAGATGAAGATCAACGTCATTCACCAATCCACCGGCTCGGTCTCGGAGACCGACATCATGCTGGCTTCAGCCTCCCACGCCCTGGTTATCTGCTTTAACGTGCGTCCTTCCGGCAAAGTGCAGGAACTGGCTGAAGCAGAACACATACAGATTCGTTATTATGACGTCATCTATAAATTGATTGACGACATTAAAGAGGCCATGGCCGGTCTTCTGGATCCCGTTAAAAGCGAAAAAGTGCTGGGCCGGGCTGAAGTGCGGGCTACTTTCATCGTCACCAAGGTCGGCGCCATCGCCGGTTCTTATGTCACTGACGGCAAAATAACGCGCGGGGCCAGAGCCAGGCTGCTTCGCGACGGCGTGGTGGTGCACGACGGGCGTCTGTCTTCTCTCAAACGCATGAAAGACGATGCGCGCGAAGTATCCAGCGGCTACGAATGCGGCATCGGTTTTGAAAATTACAACGACGTCAAAATAGGCGACCATATTGAGGCTTATCAAGTCGAAGAGACGGCCGCCACGGTCGAACTGATAGACGAAGCCCTGGCTCGCGCGGCCAAGGATCGCGCCGCGGCCGCCAAAGAAGCGGCCCGGGAGAAAGCCGGGAGCGAAGGCTAAGGTGCATATAGGCGTCATGGAAGTGACTTTGAGGCTGGAAGGCAACTCCAGCCTCAAAGGTAAGCGCAAAGTCGTCAAAAGCATTCTCGGGCGCGTCAAAGCCCGTTTCAACGTCGCCGCCTCCGAGGTGGGCGAGCAGGATGTTTACGGTCTGGCTATTCTTGGTTTTGCTGTTTGTGGTCCTGACGGGCGCGTTCTCAACACGGTTTTGGACAATATTCTGGATTTTATCGAAGCCAACGCCGATGCGGAGGTGGCCGATTCCCAGATGGAATTTGATTTTATTTTTAATTGATCCGGCAGGGGCCTTAGAGGATGAGTCAGCGGCGACTTGAAAAAATGAATGAACTTCTCAAGGAAGCCATTGCCGATCTCTTGCTCCGAAAAAGCAAGGATCCGCGTTTGAAAGCGGTCAGCGTCACCGGCGTTAAAGTTACGGCTGATTTAAAAAAAGCCGTGGTTCATTACAGCGTCCTTGGAGGCGAGAATGAAAAAGCGGCCATTAAAAAAGCCCTGATCAAAGCCTCAGGATTCGTGCGCGCGGCCATGGGAGAACATTTGCAGCTTAAATATACGCCTGAAATAAATTTTGAATTCGACCGTAACCTGGAATATGCCCAGCATATGAATGAACTTCTGAACGGGTTGTCTGCGGCGACGGGCGCCGAGCCGCTCGCCGATCAGGACGGCTCGTTGGATGGGCCTGACGATGACTGATTTTTTGCGCCCCCCGATAATACCGCTCCCGGTTTTGGACTGTTTCCGACAAGCTGAAAAAGTTCTGCTTTTGTGTCACTATAATCCCGACGGCGACGCCATAGGCGCTTCGGTCGGTCTGGCCGCCGCCATCAGGGCGCGGGGACGAAAAGCCGATCTTCATCTCGTCGGCGCCTATTCAGACAATCTGGCCTATTTGCTTGCCGGAATGAAGGCGACGGACGGCTTGGCCGATCCCGGAAGTTATGATCTTCTGGTTCTGCTGGATTGCCATAGCTTCGATCGTCTCGGCGATGACGGCCCTCGTCTGGCGGCGTTTTTGGAGACTTATGGCCCAAACCCGCCGTTGGCGGTCATCGATCATCATCTGACGGCCGCCGGAGAGACGGCGGGCCCGACTTGGCTGCTTGACGAAACCGCATCCTCGACGGGCGAACTTGTTTTTTATCTTTTGAAAGCTTTGGGCTGGACTTTGCCGCCGCAGTCTGTGGAAGCTCTGTTGGCGGCCATTGCTTCCGATACCGGTTTTTTCAGCCAGACCAACGCCACCGCCGGAGCCTTGGCCGCCGCCGCCGAGCTGACGGCCGCCGGCGGCCGCCTGGAAGCCATTAAACAGCGTCTTAAAATGAGCCGCCCGCCCAGGTGTCTGCGGCTTTTGGGGCGTGTTTTAAACTCATTGAGCCTCCATTACGGGAATCGGCTGGCGGTGATGGAAGTCACCGGCGACATGCTGGCGCTCACCGGCGCCGCCATGGTCGACACGGAGGATTTTGTGGAACTGGGCCGGACCATTGACGGAGTGGTCATGTCGGCTCTGATCAAAGACCAGGGCCCGGGGGCCATAAAAATCAGCCTCCGTAGCCGCGAACCGGCGGATGTGGCCGCCCTGGCCGCTTTGTTCGGCGGAGGCGGCCACCGTCAGGCGGCGGCCTATACTGATCTGGAAGCCGTAAATGCCGCCGGGGCCAAGGCCCGGCTGTTGTCGGCGGCTGAACGATTTTTATGACCTCTCCCAAGTCGTCTCGCTGGCATGGTCTGATTCTGGTTGATAAACCCAAAGGGATAACCAGCCACGATGTGGTTGCGGGCATTCGTCGTCTGGCCGGTCAGAAGAGAGTCGGGCATACCGGAACTCTGGATCCCATGGCTACGGGACTTTTGGTCGTTCTGCTCGGCGCGGCGGCCAGGTTGGAGCCGTACCTGACGCGCCTTGATAAAACCTATTCCGGCGTAATTGAATTGGGGCGCAAGACGGACACTGATGACTCCACCGGGCGGACGCTCTATCTTTACGACGGTTTTTGCCCTGACGAAGGCCGCCTTTTGAGCGCCTTTGAAGCTATGAAAGGCGAAATAGAACAGACGCCGCCTGATTATTCCGCCGTCAAAGTGGGCGGCCAAAGGGCCTATAAAGCGGCCAGGGCAGGGCGGCCGCTGACCTTGAAGCCGCGCCTGGTCACGGTTTATCGTCTCGCGTTGACCGCCTATCGTCCGCCATTTGCGGAATTCGCGGCCGATGTCTCCGCAGGCTGTTACATCCGCTCTCTGGCCCGTGATCTTGGGGTCGGCTTGGGTTTGGGCGGCGCCTGCCTGACGGCTCTTCGGCGTGAAAGCGTCGGCCCCTGGCCTGTAAGCAAGGCCGTGAGCCTGGAGACTCTCTCCCGTGGAAGCGAGGATGATTGGCGGCGCGCCTTGATGTCGCCGGCTGAGGCTCTGCCTCATCTGCCCGGAGTAGTCCTGGACGAAGACCAAAGGCGCGACTTCATCTCCGGCCGGCGCGTCGCGGCGCAGCCGGTCCTCCTGGCTGGCCGGGTCGTGTCCGGCCCCTACAAAGTTCAAAATCCGGAAGGCGACCTTCTGGGCATAGGCGAATTTTTTAGCCCGTCCTCCCTTGGAGGCGACAAACCCTGGGGGCCTTTCTTGCGGCCCCTACGGGTATTCCCATATGGGTCCTGACTGACCCGGAGACCGCCGATCAGGCAAGGAGCATTACCAATGTCCATCACCACTGAAAAAACTCGCGAACTTATCGACGCCTACCGCACCCATGAAAGCGATACCGGCAGCCCAGAAGTGCAGGTGGCGCTTCTGACCGAACGCATCGTGAATCTGACCGAGCACTTTAAGCATCATCACAAGGATCACACTTCCCGCCGTGGTCTTCTGAAGCTGGTCGGTCAGCGTCGCCGCCTTTTGAACTATCTTAAAAAACAGGATATTGCCCGTTATCGTGATCTCATCGGTCGTCTCGGACTCCGCAAATAGTTTTATTTCCGCCCGTGCGCGTCAATCGGCGGGAGGCTTGAGGTTTCCCCTCGGGTTGACGCGGCTAAGGGCAAACATGACGAATTCACGCTCCGTCCCCTTCCCAAAAGACCTTGCGGGAGGGCCGGTCATTAAGTAATCAGCGATAATCGTGCTGTTTTCTTGTTGAAAGCGGCCATTTTACGAACGGCAATATTAGTTTAATGTTGTCGGGGTCACATAATATATGCCTGGGGAGAGCCGGGGGCTCTTCACCGACCGTAAAGGCACGGCAGGCTGAAGGAGAAATTGATGAAAGTAGAAACTAAATTCGGCGACGCGGTCGTCAGCATAGAAACAGGACATATGGCCCGTCAGGCCGGCGGCAGCGTCATTGTGCGCATGGGCGAGACCATGATTCTAGCCACGGCTACGGCCTCCAACGACAAACGCGAAGGCCTTGATTTCGTCCCTTTGACCGTTGACTATCTTGAACGTTTTTATGCCGTGGGCCGTATCCCCGGCAATTTTTTTCGCCGCGAAATCGGCCGTCCCTCTGAAAAAGAGACGCTGACGTCCCGCTTTATAGACCGGCCCTGCCGCCCTCTGCTGCCCAAAAGCTGGACCTATGAAACCCAGGTCATAGCCCAGGCCGTCAGCGTGGACGACAAATATGACCCTGACCTTTTGGCCATGCTCGGCGCCTCCGCCGCGCTCACTCTTTCCGATATTCCCTTCGGGGGCCCCATCGCCGGCGCCCGCGTCGCGCGCGTCAACGGCAAACTGATCGTCGGCCCCACCCAGACCCAACTGGAAGCGGCCGACCTGATTCTTATAGTAGCCGCCAGTTGCGATGCGGTGGTCATGGTGGAAGGCGGGGCCCAGGAAGCCAGCGAGACTGAAATCCTGGACGCCGTCTTCATGGCCCAGGAGGCCATTAAACCTCTTCTTGAGCTTCAACTTGAGCTTCAGAAGGCGGTGGGCAAAGAAAAGCGCGCCGTTCCCGAGATAACGCGAAATGAAGAAATTTTGGCCAAAGTGGCCTCAGACTTCAGAGCGTCTATGCTGGAGGCTTTGACCACCAAAGAAAAACAGGCCCGCCAAAAGAAGATCGGGCAGGTCAGGCAAGAGGCGATAACCCGCCTGGCCGAGCAATATCCCGACAGCCAGGGCGATATCTCCTATGCCGCGCACAAACTGGAAAGCGATATTCTCCGGGGCATGATCGTCGATGAAAACCGTCGCATCGACGGCCGCGCCCTGACCGAAGTCAGGCCAATCAACTGCGAAGTCTCTTTTTTGCCCCGGGCCCACGGTTCGGCTGTCTTTACCCGCGGCGAAACCCAAAGTCTGGGCGTGACTACCCTGGGCACAAGCTATGACGATCAGAGGCTTGATACCGTTATTGGCGATACATCCAAAACATTTATGCTGCATTACAACTTCCCGCCCTATTGCACCGGCGAGGTTAAACGTCTGGGGGCGCCCGGTCGCCGTGAAATCGGGCATGGCGCCCTGGCTGAACGCGCTTTGAAAGCGGTCATACCGGCCCATGAAAAATTTCCCTACACCATTCGGGTCGTCTCTGAAATCATGGAATCCAACGGCTCGTCATCAATGGCTTCCGTCTGCTCCGGCTCTTTGTCGCTTATGGACGCAGGCGTGCCCATCAAAGCCCATGTGGCCGGCGTCGCTATGGGGCTGGTGGTGGAAGGCGACAAGGTCATCATCCTGACCGACATTCTCGGCGACGAAGACCATCTTGGCGATATGGATTTCAAAGTCGCCGGCACTACCGCGGGCATAACCGCGGTTCAAATGGACATCAAGATCAGCGGCGTCACCCGCGACATCATGACTCGCGCCCTGGAGCAGGCTCGCGTGGGCCGGCTGCATGTTCTGAGTAAAATGAACGCGGCCTTGAGCGCTCCCAAGGCTGAAATATCCCAGTATGCCCCTAAAATGACCATTATCGAAATCAACCCGGAAAAGATTAAAGACCTCATCGGCCCCGGCGGGAAGATCATAAAATCCATCCAGACCGAGACGGAAACCAGACTGGAAGTGGAAGACAGCGGCAAGGTCACTATTTACGCTCCTTCGGCGGAAAGAGCTGAAGCGGCCGTCAGCGCCGTGCGCCGTTATACCCAGGAGCCGGAACTTGACAAGATTTATCACGGCCGCGTGGTCAAGATCATGGACTTCGGCGCCTTTGTGGAAATTTTGCCCGGCACCGACGGCCTTGTTCACATTTCGCAGCTGGCCGTGGAGAGGGTGCAGAAAGTCACCGATGTGCTCAAAGAAGGCGATATGATAGACGTGAAAGTTCTGGGCATAGACAAACAGGGCAAAATTCGTCTTTCCCGCCGCGCCGTTCTTGAAGACTAGCGTCCTGTGCGGTTAGTTCCTTATAACCGCACAGTCCACTAGATGAAACAAGTCGGCTGAAAACCGAGTTTTCAGCCGACGACTCCGCCAAAATAATTCTTTTTCGTTTGCTTAGGCCGCCGGCGCGGCCCAGGGTTCGCCTGACGCCGCCTTCTCTTTGGTCTAAATATAGTCATTTTAATCTTTTAGGGCCGGTAAAAAATAGGCCTAAAAAACCACCGGAGTTCATATGCGTCTGGAATTTAGAAGAGTACGGCCGGAAGAAGACGGAGACCTCGCCCCTCCAGCCCGGCAGAGCCGGGGCGCGGCCGGGTTGGATTTGTCCGCCGGAATTCGCGAACCTCTGACGATTGAACCCGGGCGGATTGTTCTGGTGCCGACCGGCTGGGCGGCGGCCATTCCCGACGGCTATGAAGGGCAGGTTCGCCCCCGCAGCGGTCTGGCCCTGAAGAAAGGTTTGACTTTGGCGAATACGCCGGGCACCATAGACAGCGACTACCGCGGCGAGATCATGTTGCCGATTATAAATCTAGGGCAGGCGCCTGTTACGGTCAATCGCGGCGACAGGGTGGCGCAGTTGGTCATAAATAAGGTGGAACTGCCGGAGATAGTAATAGTGGAAGAATTGGCCGCGACCGAGCGAGGCTCCGGCGGCTTCGGCTCAAGCGGCTTCTGACTGCTTTGCCGTATTTCCGGTTCCCGAGGCGCTCATGAAATTTTGTCTTCTGGCCAGCGGCAGCCGCGGCAATGCGGTCTGGGTGGAAGAGGGCGGTTTGGCCTTGCTGGTCGACTGCGGCTTGTCGGCTAAGGAGTTTAAAGTCAGAGCCGCTCTGGCCGGGCTTGACGTCGGCAAACTCGCGGCGATAATGATCAGCCACGAACATCGCGACCATATCAGCGGCGTGGGGCCTCTGGCCCGCGCCCTGGGTCTTACGGTCATCGCCAACGCCGCCACCCATGAGGCCGCTTCTCAAATTATCGGCCTGACCGTCTGCGAAAAAATCCGCACCGGCGATTCCATGAATTTAGGGCCGCTTAAAATTCGGACCATACCTATTTCCCATGATGCGGTCGATCCTGTCTCATTTTTGATCGAAAGCGACGCCGGGGCGCTGGGCCTGGCCACGGATATGGGCACGCCCACCGGACTGATGCGGCAGAAATTTTTAGGTCTCCGGGCTCTTATTCTGGAGTTTAACCATGACTATCGGCTTCTGATGGACGGCCCCTACCCGTGGCCTTTGAAGCAGCGTGTCCGCAGCCGCATCGGCCACTTGGCCAATGATGCGGCTGCGGAGCTTGCGGCGGAACTGCATCATCGCGATCTTCGCCATCTGGTTCTGGCCCATCTTTCCGAAACCAACAACCGTCCTGATCTGGCCGCCAAAGCCGCCAGGGAAGCTCTGAATGAAGCCATAGAGCCGGTGGTCGCCTCGCAGCATGCCCCCACGATCGTCTTCGAGTTTTAGCCCGAATATTCCCATGAGGCGCCATGGTTCATCCTCAAAATGCGTACCTGAAGAGGCGGCGTTAAATAATTGACGAAAAGCGGACATGGTCTCCAATACAGTCGCCTTATTATTCAGCTCCTTCGCTTCCTCTGGCTCTGTTCTCCCGCGCATAGCGCGGGGCTTAAACTGGAGTCGAAGGGCCGTCAGGCCAGACCCTGGAGAAGAGCCAGGCGATAATAAGAGCCTTTCCGCCTGATAAGTTCTTTGTGGTCGCCTTCTTCGATAAGCCGGCCCTGATGCAGCACCAGAATGCGGTCGACCCGCCGTATGGTTCCCAGTCTGTGGGCGATGGTGATGGAGGTGCGGCCCTGAAACAGGGTATGCAAAGCCTGTTCGATGAGCATTTCGCTTTCGGAATCGACCGCGGCGGTGGCTTCGTCGAGGATGATGATTTCCGGCGTTTCTATCAGGGCGCGGGCGCAGGCCAGAAGCTGCCGCTCCCCGGCGGAAAGGCGGCGGCCGCCTGGGCCCAGGTGCTCTTCGAAGCCATGCGGCAGACGCCTGATGAAATGATCGGCCCCCACGGCCCGGCAGGCTTCGCGGATATCCCGATCGCTCAGTTTACGGCGGCCCAGACGCAGGTTTTCCATGACCGTTCCGGCATACAGATACACGTCCTGGCTGACCAGGCCCAGCCGGGCGCTGTGAGCCGTAAGGTCCAACTGCTTCAGAGGCTGTCCGTCGAAGAATATTTCGCCTGATTCCGGGTCATAACTGCGCTGGATGAGGTTTATGACGGAACTCTTGCCGCTGCCGGTCTGACCGACCAGGGCCGCCGCTTCGCCGCGCCTGATTTTGAAGCTGAGGTCTTTTAAGACCAGAGGGCCTTCAGGAGAATAGCGGAAATTCACCTGGGCGAATTCAACTTCTCCGCCCGGTTTGACCGGGGCTAGAGGGCGGGCGGGCGGTTCTATCTTTTCGTTGACGTCCATCAGGTCGGTCAGCCTCTCCAGCGAGGCGAAGGCCGATTGAAAGATGTTCAGCTTTTCGGCCATGTCCTGTATGGGCATGAAAAATCGGCGGGCATAACCGATGAAGGCGGCGACCACGCCCAGGCTCAGGGCGCCGGCCAGAATTTCGCCGCCGCCGTGCCAGATGACCAGGGCCAGCACTATTGAGGCGAATACGTCGATGAGCGGCACGAAGACGGCGTGTATTTTTATCTGTTTCAGGCCGGCCAGATAGTTGTCATGGTTAAGTCTTCCAAACAATTCAGTGTTGCGGGCCTCCCGCCTGAAAGCCTGAATGATGTTTATGCCGCCGATGGTTTCGGCGAAGCTTTGGTTGATCACGGCCAGCCTGGCTCGCAGGTCCCGCTGCACCAGGCGCGACTTGCCCCCGAAGTAGACGGACAGCCAGATCGTCGCGGGCGTGAAGGAAACCGTTATTAACGCCAGCCCGGGACTTAGCGAAAACATGACGGCCATTATGATCATAAGGCTGACGACATCGTTGAACAGCGTGGCCACCGTGGTCTTGGCCAGGTTGGCCAGGTTATTGACGTCGTTGGTGACGCGCGAGGTCAGGCGGGCCGACTGGCTGCGGTCGAAAAAGCTCTGGCTTAAGCCGAAAAGGTGGGCGAGCAGGTTTTGTCTAAGGCTGTGGGAAAGCCGCTGAGTCACGATCTCCAGAATCACCCTCTGGCCGAATTCAAAGACGTAACCCGCGAACATCAGCAGGGCGAACAGAAGAGCGAGTTTTTTCAGCCCGGAAACGTCGGCCCCGCGCAGAATCATGGCCATGTCGCCCGAAAGGCCGGCCAGATCTTTTTCCAAAATGGCCAACGCCAGAGGATAGCGCGTGATCGCGGCGCTGGATTCGGCCCTCTCAAGCGCTTCGCGGTCGCCGTCCTGGATCGCATAGACGTAATAACGCTCCCGGCTGATGAAGCCGGCCTCGACTAACTCGTTCTCCTCTTTCCGATCCAGGAGGCTAAGGGCCTCGGGCTTCAAAAACAGCACTTCCGGCAGCCCGCTTTGGCGGACTTCGCCGGAGGCCAGAATTCTTCGCAGCGGTTCCGGCCACGCGTCTTCTCCAGGCCGCAGGGTGACCATCGGCCCCACCGGCGCAATGTAGCGGTCAATGGCCAATTTGGTGGCATAGGGCAGCGCCACGCTGGCCAGAGCCGCTAAAAGCACCAAAACAGTTCCGACCGCCAATAGCGGCCGCAAGGGCTTAAGTAAAGGCCACAGCCGTTTCAAAAGTTTGAGGTCGCCGCCTTTAAGCGGCCTCTTAACGGCCTCTTCAGTCACTGTCCGCGCCGTCCTTGTTCTCGGAGAAATATTGGCCCAGTTCATAGACCCGTTTGAAGTAGCTTTCTCTCCCCAGCAGTTCCCGGGGCGTTCCCTGATCGGTGACGCAGCCCCTTTCCATGATCATTATATAGTCCACCCCTAAAAGACTGGTCAGGCGGTGGCTGATGATCAGGCCGCCGCGGCCCCGCCGCAGCTCAATGAGGCGCTTCATTATCGCGTCTTCCACCGCGGCGTCCACCGCCGAAAGGGTGTCGTCCATAATCAGGTAAGGCGGATCAAGGGCCAGGGCCCGGGCCAGGGCCAGCCGCTGACGCTGACCGCCGGAAAGGGTCAGCCCCCGCTCGCCTATCACGGTGCGGAGTCCGTCGGGAAAGCCGGCGATATCGTCCATCAGCCCGGCCGCCCGGGCCGCGGCCAGAGCTTCCTCTTCCGTGGCCTCCGGGAGACCGAAAGCGAGATTGTCGAAAATAGTGCCGTTGAACATGAATCCGTCCTGCGGCACATAGCCGAAGAGAGCCCGCAAGTCTTTAAGGGGCCACTCCTCCGCCAAGACGCCGGCGACTTTCAGACTCCCCGGCGGGGGCTCATAAAGAGCCGGCAGTAAGGCGGCCAGGGTGCTTTTGCCTGACCCCATGGGGCCGATCAGCGCGGTTAGGCGGTCATGGGGCAGTTTGAGGGTCACATTGTTCAGGGCCGGGGTTGCGCGCCCGGGATAAGTGAAGGTCAGGCGGCTTATTTCGATGTCCGGCGTCTTATATTCAGGCGCTTTAAGGCCGTGATCCCTGTTCGGCTCTTTTTCGGCGGTCAGAACCCGGTTGATGCGGGTCAAAGAGGCCAGACCCTGCTGAATGAAGCCGATGATCATGCCCAGGGCCATCAGCGGCCAGGTGAGCATGGCCAGATAATTGATGAAAGCCACGAAGTCGCCGGTGGAGACATGGCCCATGATGGTCTCGCGGCCGCCGAAATACAAGACCAGCGCGACCGAAAGATTGCTCATGAAATGCAGAAACGGGAAAAAGGTTCCGGCCAACTGGGCCATTTCCACATTTTTTTGCATATAAACACGTCCGGAAGCGTCGGTTTCGGTCAGCGCCAGATTGGTCAGCCCCATAGCCCGAATGACGCGCAGGCCTGAAAGCTGTTCGCGCACCACCTCCGTCAGACGGCCGAAGACGTTTTGCACTTCCAACACCTGACGATAGATGCGTCGGCCCAGAAAATGGGCGGCCACGGTTATGGCCATCATAGGCAGAAGCGCCCATGAGGTCATGGCCGGACTGATGGCGATCATGAACCCCAGAGCGGCGCAGCCCATGACGAGCGTGTCGATGATGCTGATAAGGCCCGCGCTTAAGGCCATGCGGATGCTGTCCATATCATTGGTGGCCATGGCCATCAAATCGCCGCTTGAATTTTCCAGATGCCAGCGCGGGGAGAGGCGAACTATCTTTTCATAAAGTTTGTCGCGCAATCCGCGTTCGACAATGCGCGAAAAGCCTATGATCAGGTTACGCCAACTGTAGCGCGCCGAAGCCACCACCAGAGCCGTCAAAAGAATCTGGACGACCGACGGCAGAAGATCAGCTTTGGTCAGCCCTTCCAGCGTCAAAAGGTCTATGGCCCGGCCCAGAAGCCAGGGGATGGTCAGTTGAGCCAGATCGGCTATGATAAGGGCGCAGAATCCCGCCAGCACCATCAAACGATGCTTTCTGAAGAACGGCAGGAGCAGTTTTAAACTGGACAAATTATTCCTCTTTGCGGCCCCTCAGACCCTGGGGCAGTGTATCATAATTTTAAAAAAGGCGGCGACAAAAAAGCGGAGTCGGCGTTTTCAGGCTGTCCGGCGGCCGGATGATTTATCTGCGTGAAACCCAAACCAGGCTGACCGTAAAAACAATGTTTGACTGTCTCTACAGGCGCTGACAGCCGCCTAGCGATCCATGTCATAAGTCGCCAATACTTATTGACGTCGTCGGCTGAATTTTAAATTATAATAAAAGCAACGATGTTAATTTTATATCAACAGATCTACCTCATTGTTTGTCTGACGTAATTTTCAATTTAGTTCATTTCTGTATTATTATGTTGTATTTATTTAATAATTTTTTAATTGAGCGGCGAAAGTTCTTTATATGCGAACTCTGGCGGAAAATTTTATCTTTAGTGTAAAAATAAATTAACAGTTGACAATAGGACAGTATTTTGGCGATTTATTTTTACAAAAGAAATAGAGTTCTATTTAGCGTAATAAGCGTTGCCTTTAAAACAATATAGTTATTTTCTTCCTTGGAAGCGCGCTCCGGCGAGCCCTCTTGCCAGCATGATTAAACGGTGATAAACTGTTCTGTAGACCGGAACAGATATGACGTATGGCGTACAAACGCTCCAGTCGAATTAGCCGCATGCAAAAGGAGACAGCTATGGCGAAAAGAAGATTGATAACGAAAAACAGATTGATGACGAAAAGCAAATTGATCGAGTCGGTGGTTCGGGCTCTGGATATTCTGGAACTTCTTGATGCTGAAGGCGAAATGGGCATTACGGAGATGGCCGACAAACTTGACATGGAAAAAAGCACGGTCTACAGGGCCATAAACACCTTGCGGGCCCGGTATTACGTGAGCCAGGATCCTGATACGCTGAAATATGCCAATAGCTACAAACTCTTTGAAATGGGGCACAATGTCGTTCGCAATACCGGCATACCTAAAATGGCCTACCGTTTTATGCGAAAACTGGCCCAGGGCTCCCGCGGCGCGGTCAACCTGGGGGTTCGCGACGGCAAAAAAGTCGTTTATATAGACAAAATAGAAAGCGATGAAACAGTCAAGGTCTGCATGAAGATAGGCCAGAGCATTCCTCTGCATTGCACCGGCCTGGGCAAGGCGCTTTTGTCGTTTATGTCCGAACGCGAAGTGCGCGGCCTGTTGGGCCGGGATCCCCTGGAACGTTTCACGGAAAAAACCCACGGCAATGTGGAAGATTTGCTGGCCGATCTGGCTGAAATCAGGAAGAGAGGCTATAGCGTTGATAATGAAGAGCACATAATGGGCATCCTCTGCGTGGCCTCGCCCGCCTTCAACGCCAAAGGCGAAGCCATAGCCGCCATAAGCATCGCCTCGCCCAAAATGAGCCATAACGGGCCTGGCTGCATCGAAGAGCTGGGGCAGGCCGTCTATGAGGCGGCGGATGGATTCACCAAGTCGATCGGAGGCCGCCGCCCGGTTTATTTCTGAGACTGTTTCGCGGCCGCGTGCGCCAGCCGCGCGCAAATTTAGCGGCGCTCTGGAGAGTCGTGTTCCATGTTTTCCGTCAGGATCCGGCAACAGGTCTAGCGTCCTGAATTATGAAAGGAATTCATAACTCAGGACACTGGCTGTTCAGATATTCGTTTCAGTCATTTTTCCCGACCGTGAGCAATTCCAGCATCCAGGCTGGAATTTTGCATATTTTTTGATCGGCCTTGTTCAGGGTGACTAGAACAGTGTAGCCGCTCACTTTGGTCTCTTCTGGATTTTCAGGCAGAAAGAGACGATATTCAAAACGAAAGCTGGCCCTTTTTATTTCCGAGACCCAGCACTCCATGGCGATTATTTCATCATATCGAAAAGACGAGTAATAGTGGGCATAGGCCTCCGTCAGGGGCGTGGAGATGCCGCGCTCCTCAATAGCGGAATAGGGCAGGCCGCGCTGGCGCAGGTATTCGTCGCGAGCCCGTTCGAAAAAACGAAAATAGGCGCCGTTATAGACTATGCCCATGGCGTCGGTGTCGGCGTAGAGCACACGGTGTTGGCTTAGAGCCGCAAAGGCGTTTTTGTCTTTTTTACCGGTCATGTATTTATTCCATAGTCGGCGGCTGGCCGCCTGTTCAAGGCTGCTTTTCCGGCCCAAAAAGCAGCCGGCCAAGTTCGGCCCCGGGATCGACTATGATGCCTGCGGCGGCGCCGTTGGCTTCGTTATAGGTCAATCCGCTGGGCTTTATCTCTCCGTCGCCGGGCTGCGCATAGAGGATAAACGGCACGGGATCAGGGGTGTGGGTTTGAATTTTGAGGGGCGTAAAATGGTCGCAGGCGGCCAACACCCTAAAGTTCCCAAAGCCCGGCAAAGCTCGGAGCATCGGGCCGACCACTTTGGCGTCGAAGTCGCCTATGGCGCGCAGTTTGGAATCCAACTGACCCTGGTGCGAGGCCTCATCCGGGGCTTCAATATGCAACACCACGAAATCGACTTTTTCCAAAGCCTTTAAGGCGGCTTTGACTTTGCCTTCGTAGTCTGTGTCCAGCCAGCCGGTGGCGCCGGGCACATCAATGCTTTCCAGTCCGGCGATTAAACCAAGGCCTTTGATCAGGTCTACAGCGGATACCGTGACTCCGGAAATGCCCCATCGTTCGCGATACGTTTTCACGGCGGGCTTCAAGCCCTGGCCCCAGAGCCAGATGGAGTTGGCTCTGGGCAGCCCCTCGGCCGCACGCTTCTTATTGACGGGGTGGTCTTCAAGAATTGGCCAGGAGGCCCGGACCATATCCATAATCGGCTTGGCGGAGGGCTCGTCCAAAAGCGCGGCCACGTCCTGGTTGCGGAGATCGTGCGGGGCCCAGGAAGGAAAACGATCCGGCTTCTCTTTAGGCCAGGTCATAATATGGCGGTAGCCTACCCCGGGAAAGAGGCGCCGGCCTTCAGACAAAGGCAGTTTCTCTTTCAGCGCGGTCACCAGTTCCGCCGATTCGAGGCTGGAGATATTGCCGGCCGAGTGGTCGCGCATGAATACTTTACCGTCGAGGCGTTCAACGCAGACGAGGTTCACGCGGAAGGCAAGTTCATCCGGCGCGATGTCGATGCGGCGGCTGGCCGCCTCCAGAGGTCCTCGCCCGGTCAGAATGCCCTGGGGGTTGTAGCCCATAAGCGACATGATGGCCACATCAGAACCTGGAGTCATGCCTTCGGGCACGGTGCGGGCCAGCCCTAGCAGGCCTTTTTTGGCCATCAGGTCGAGATTTGGCGTCGGGGCCGACATCAACGGCGTTTTGCCGTTTAGCTCGGGCATGGGGAAGTCGCCCATGCCGTCGCCGATTAAAAGCGCATATTTCACAGTCTAGTCTCCACTCTTATAAGCATGGTCGGCGCCAACAAGGCGTCCAAGGTTCCAGCCTCAGCCAGGGCCGCGGTCATATCTTTTTCCAGGGCCGTGTGCGTCAGCATAACCAGCGGCACTCCGCGGCTGCCTGGCGCGGCGCTTTTTTGAATAACCTGGGCTATGCTTATGCCGCGCTCGGCGAAGATGCCGGCGATGGAAGCCAGAACACCGGGGCGGTCGGCCACGGTAAAACGCAGATAATAAGCTGTGCGCACTTCCGTCATGGGTTTGGGTTTTTCATCGGCCAGCCGGCGCCAGCCCAGAGCCGGAACCCGCATGGAGCAATTGGCCCGGTCGGCCCGGGCCAATTCGACCATGTCGGCCAGAACGGAACTGGCCGTAGGCATCATGCCTGCCCCCGGGCCGTTCAACAGGATATCGCCGACGGCATGTCCGGAAATGTGGATGGCGTTCATGGCTCCGTTTATCTCGGCCAACAGACTGCCCTGCGGGAGCATGGCCGGGTGCAGGCGCACTTCCAGCGTGCCGTCCAATTCGTTGCGTGAGGAGATCGCCAGCAGTTTGACGACGTAACCGAGCTCGCGCGCGAAAGTGAAGTCGTCCGGGGCGAGACGGCTGATGCCTTCGACATGGATATCGTCCAGGCGGGGCAAAGAACCGTAGGCCAGGGCGGTCAGGATGATAAGCTTATGGGCCGCGTCTATGCCCTCAATATCGAAGGAAGGGTCGGCTTCGGCATAGCCGGCTTCTTGAGCCGCCTTAAGAGCCGCGTCGAAATCCAGGCCTTCATGGGTCATGCGCGTCAGAATATAATTGGTCGTTCCGTTCAATATGCCGAACATCCGTCTGATGCGGTTGGGGGAGAGGCCTTCTTTGAGAGTGCGGATGATGGGAATGCCGCCGGCCACCGCCGCTTCGAACATGACCTCGACTTTGTTGGCCGCCGCCGCTTCGAAAATCTCGCGGCCGTGCAGGGCCAGCAGAGCCTTGTTGGCCGTGACCACATGCTGGCCGCAGGCGATGGCCTTGAGAACAAGGGTTCTGGCCGGTTCAACGCCGCCTATGAGTTCCGCCACCACCTCAATGTCCGGGTTGCCGACGATGTCGCCGGGGTCGTCGGTCAGAAGACCTGGCGGCAGGGCGACGCAACGCCTCAAACTTTTGTCGCGCACGGCCACTTTGATCAGGGTCAGAGGCCAACCCATTTTCTGATTGATGAAGTCGGCGTCTTCCAACAGCATTCGGACAACGCCGGCGCCGATATTGCCGCAACCTAAAATACCGACTCTTGTCTGGGGTGAAGGCACTTTTAAAGCCGCTTTCCGTGTTTTAAGCAAAGATGATTCAGGAAAAAACTTTTTTTATGCCGCGTACGGCCTGATTGATGCGCTGCACATTCTCCACCAGGGCGAAACGGACATAGCCCTCGCCGCCGCTGCCGAAGCCGAGGCCGGGAGAGACGGCCACTTTAGCTTCCCGAATGAGCATTTTGGAGAATTCGACTGAATCCAGATGACTGAAACGTTCGGGTATTTTGGCCCAAATGAACATGGAGCCTTTGGGCGAGGGGACGCTCCAGCCGGCCCGCTCCAGGCCGCCGACCAGGGCGTCGCGGCGCTCCTTATAGATGCCGACTATTTCGTCGACGCATTCTTGCCCTTCGTTCAGGGCGATGATGGCGGCTATTTGTATAGGCTGAAAAGCGCCGTAGTCAAGGTAGCTCTTAATGCGCGTCAAGGCGGCGACCATTTCCCTGTTGCCGCAG
>JAISRV010000017.1 GCA_031273445.1 Candidatus Adiutrix sp.
CCCATGCCCACGGCGATCAGGGAAACGCCCACCATGGTCACGGTGACGCCGCAAACCAGCGGGGTGAAAACCGCTTTCAGGACATGCGTCATCCGGCTTAAGGCCATCTGCACGAAAGAGCCCATGATGACCGCGCCGGTCATGACGGCCACGACTTCTTCATTACTGATGGCGGGGTTGGCCGCCCTGGCCGAAAAACCGACGGAGATGAAGGCCGACAGAAATATGAAGCTGGTGGCCTGGATGCTCAACAGCCCCGAACCCAAGGGGCCGAAGCGGTTGGTTTGAATGAAGGTGCCGATGCCGGAGACGAAAAAGGCGACGCAGGCCATGTGGATGACGATCTCGTTCGGCATGCCCAAGGCTTTGCAGATAATGGTCGGCGGCGCGCCGATGCTGATGAACATGGACATCAGGTGCTGCAGAGCGGCCAGGGCCGCTTGGCCGAACGGCGGCTTGTCTTCCAGAGCGAAAATAATGCCGGAAGAAGCCTCCTTGAACTTGGGTGAATCTGTCATGCTGCAAACCTCGTTTTATGGAATATCGACGCGTCGAATAAACATGTCAGGCCTGATTTCGTCAAAGCCCGAAATCACAATAGTTTTGCCGGCAAGGCGTGGCGATGTTTAATAGCCGAGTCTATAGTTGCCGGCGCCTTCGCGAGAAGGCGCCCTCGATAAACTGTTTTTAATGTAAGCGCAGGACGAAGTTGAGAATGAAGGCCGCGCTGACCACCGCCATCACCGGGCTGATTTCCCTGAAACGGCCGGAGCAGAGCTTCAGCAAAGTGTAGCTGACGAAGCCGAAGGCGAAGCCGTTGGCGATGCTGTAAGTCAGCGGCATCATGATTATGGTCAGAAAAGCCGGGATGGCGTCGGTGATGTCGTCGAAGTTGATATGGACGACTTCGGACATCATGAGGGCGCCGACGATGATCAGGGCCGGGGCGGTGGCGAAAGCGGGCACCAGGCCGATCAGGGGCGAAAAAAGAAGCGCCACGATAAAAAGAAGCGCCACGACCAGAGCGGTGAGGCCGGTGCGGCCGCCTTCAGCCACGCCCGCCGCGCTTTCCACGTAGGAAGTGACGGTGGAGGTGCCCAGCACGGCGCTGGACATAGTGCCGATGGCGTCGGTGGTGAGGGCCCGGTCGAGATTTTCAATAGAGCCGTCTTCTTTCATCAGCCCGGCTTTTTTAGTCAGGCCGATCAGGGTGCCCATGTTGTCGAAGAGCTCGACGATGGTAAAAGTAAAGATGATGGAGAAAACCCCGAACTTCAGGGCGCTTCTCAGGTCAAGCTGCATGAAGGTGGCGCTTAAACTGGGAATTTCAGTCGAGATGACGCTGCCGAGGCCGGCGGGCGGAGGGCAGGCGCCGAAAACCATGCCCAGAAGCGTGGTGAAAAGAATGCCCAGAAGCATGGCCCCTTTGACGCCGCGGCACATCAGAACCCCGGTGACGATAACGCCGACGCAGGTCAATAGCGGCGCGGGCCGGCCAAATTCGAAATCAAGGCCGGCTATGGCCCCGGCGGAAACCAGCGTCGCGGGGTTGGCGACCACGATGCCGGAGCCCTGCAGCCCGATGAAGGCGATGAAGGCGCCTATCCCCACCCCGATGGCGCTTTTGAGATTCATCGGCACGGATTTGATTATGGCCTGGCGTATGCCGCCCATGGTCAGAATCAAAAAGACGACGCCGGAGATGAAGACCGCCCCCAGGGCGGCCTGCCAGGTCAGGCCGAAAGTCATAACCGCGGTATAGGTGAAGAAGGCGTTAAGGCCCATGCCTGGGGCCACGGCCACGGGGTAGTTGGCCCACACCCCCATGAGAGCGGTGGAGAAGACGGCCGACCAGATGGTGGCGGCGATGGCCGCCTCCTTGGGAATGCCGCTTTCGGCCAGTATGTTGGGGTTGACGAAAATAATATAGGCCACGGCCACGAAAGTGGTGAGGCCGGCTATAAGTTCTGTTTTGACCGTGCTGTTCTTTTCGCGGATCTTAAAAAACTTCTCCAAAGGCCCCTTGGCGACCAGACTGTTCTTTGACATGCTTAACGCCTTTCGTTGGTTAGATGTTTTTCGGCTAGGCTCGGCGCGGGCCTGCATTCCCCGGCGCCTTTGACCTCCCGCCCCAGCGCCTGTTCCACGGCTTCGACGATCATTTCATAACCGGTGCAACGGCACAGATGCCCCGCATGGGCCCTCTTTATTTCCTCTCTCGTTATTTCGTTTAAACGATGCTGATTTCTTTCCAGAAAGGCGCTTGTGGTCATAACCAGGCCCGGCGTGCAGAAACCGCACTGCACCGCGCCGGCTTCGACGTAGGCCCGTTGCGTCGGCGACAATTCGCCGCCCGGCCTGGCTTCGCCTTCAATGGTGCGGACGCATTTGCCGTCGGCCCAGACGGCCAACGTCAGACACGAATCGACGGGAAGGCCGTCCACCAAAACATTACAGGCCCCGCACTCGCCCACGCCGCAGCCTTCCTTGACGCCCATTAAACCCAGGCGGCCGCGCAGCACCTCCAGAAGGGATTCGCGCGGATCCGCCGCCGTTTCCACGTCTTTGCCGTTGACATGAAGCTTTAAATCGACCATGGTCATGGCTGAATCCTCCTTACGATCCGTTCGGCCGCTGCAGTCATGGTTGAACCCTCCCCGCGGCCCGTTCGGCCGCCGCCCGCATCATGCGCTCGGCCAGGGCCTTGATGATGCGAACCCGGAATTCGCGGGTCGCCCGCCAGGAGGTGCGCGGTTTTATGTCCCCTTCCAGGGCCGCCAGAATATTTTTCATGGTTTCGTCGTTGAGCGGCCGGCCCAGAGCGGCCGCTTCGGCCCCGGGGCAGCGAATGGGCGTGGGGGCCGCCACGGTCAGGGCCAGCCGCGCCTCTTTTATGACCCCGCCCTCCATTTTGACTCCGGCGGCGCAGCCTATAGTGGCGATGTCCATGGCCGAACGCATGGCGTATTTATAATAGCAGGCGCCGAGGCCGGCCAGCTTTTTGAGGTCGAAGCTGAAGCCGAAGAGCACCTCGCCGCGCTTCAGGGCCACTTGGCCGGGCCCGGTGTGAAAGCCGTGAATGCTCAGATGACGCCGGCCTTCGGGCCCGCTTACGAGCAGTTCCGGCTCCAGAACCAGCATGGGCGCGGCCGTGTCGGCGCTGACGGCGCCGTTGGCGATATTGCCGCCGACAGTGCCCATGTTGCGTATCTGGGGCCCGGCCACCGTGGCGCAGGCCTCGCCCAGAACGGGAATATATTCTTTGACCAGCGGAGAATCAATGGTTTCGGCGAAGGTCAGGCCGGCCCCGACCATCAGCCTGTCCCCTTCCAGACGGGCGAATTTTATTTCCGGCAGATTGTGGATATCCACCAGATGGCGAAACTGGCCGTCGAAATGCCGCAGTTTCACCAGAACGTCGGTGCCGCCGGCGATGAGCCGGGCTTCCGGATGGTCGGCGAGAAGCTGAACGGCTTCCGCGACGCTCCTGGCCCGGCGCAGTTCCCTGAGGTCAAACATGGCTCGCCTCCTTACAGCCCGGCCTTTTCCAGATAGCGGAAAAGCGTTTTAGGGGTTATGGGAATCTCATCGACTTTGACGCCTGTGGCGTGCCACACGGCATTGCGCACGGCCGGAGCGGGCGTGACCAGGGGCGGCTCGCCCAAGGCCCGTATGCCGTAGGGGTTGGTAGGGTCGATGATTTCCACGAAGGCGCAGTCGAGATCGGGCAGGTCCATGATGGCGGGCATCTTGTAATCCAACAGGTTGTCGTTTAAAACGCGGCCTTTTTCGTCAAGCAGCATTTCCTCATACAGAGCCCAGCCCAGGCCCATGCCCATGCCGCCGTGCACCTGGCCGGAAGCCAGTTTGGGATTGATGATGCGGCCGGAATCGTGGATGTTCCAGGCTTCTTTGACGGCGACCCGGCACAGGGGCATATCCACTTCCACCTCCACGAAGGTGCAGCAGTAGACCGGCGGATTCAGGCGGGTCTTGTGGGCGGCTTCCGCCACGATAGGGGCGCCGTGGTCGAGGTGGTAGTAGCTCTGCAGGGCCAGTTCGGCCAGGGTGAAGACGACATGTTCGCCGTCGCTGCCGACGATGTTCCCGTCTTTGAGGCGCATGGCGTCGCGGGGCACGCCCGAGAGAAGCGCGGCCAGATCCAGAATTTTGCCCGCGAACTCCCTGGCCGCCGCGGCGATGGCCGAACTTGAAGTGTAACACTGACGGGAGGCGTAGGCCCCGGTGTCGAAGGGGGTATGGTCCGTGTCCTGATTGGTGACGACGTGAAAAGACTCCAGCGGGACGTCCAGCGCGTGGGAAGCCAATTGGGCCATGGCGGTGTCCGCGCCCTGGCCGATTTCCGTGGCCCCCACGGCCAGGGTGACGCGCCCGTCCTGATTGAGGATGAGCCTGGCCCCGGCCAGCTCCACGGCCGCGGGATAGGTGTTCGAACCGTAGCTGCAGCAGGCCACGCCCAGGCCGCGCCGGATGGGGCCGGTCTGATTTTTATAAAATTCGCGCTTCCTGCGCCAGTCTATGAGTTCGCTCCCGCGCGTCAGGGCCTCATAAATGCCGGCGGCGTAAATCGTTTGGTTGTTGTACGGGCTGACGTCGCCGCTCCGGGCCACGTTTTTGAGGCGCAGTTCCAGCGGGTCCATGGCCAGGGCCTGGGCGGCCTCCTCCACCAGGCAGTCCATAATAAAGGTGACCTGCGGCTGCCCGTAGCCGCGCATGGCCCCGGCGCTGGGAACATTGGCGTAATAAGTGACGGCGTCGTAGCGCAGGGCCGCGCGAGGGTAAAGATAGGGCGACTTGGAGCCGGCGGCGGCGGCGATGGAATGACCGTGGGAGGCGTAGGCGCCGGTTCGCGACCAGACCTTGAGGTCAAAAGCGGTGAAGACGCCGTCCCTGGTCAGGGCCAGTTTGGCTTCGCCGTCGAATTGGTGGCGGGTGCGGGTGGAGGTGAAACACTCTTCGCGGGTCAGGGCAATCTGCACCGGCACGCCCCCCAGCTTCCAGGTCAGGAAGGCGACCATGGGCTCCAGCAGAACATCCTGCTTGTTGCCGAAGCCGCCGCCCAGATACGGCTTGATCACCCGAATCCGGCTCCAGGGAAGGCCCAGAGCCTGCCCCACCACCCGCCGCGCAATCTGCGGAATCTGGGTGGATGAGACCACGACGATATGGTCCTCGTCATCCATATAAGCGTAGGAGACGGCCGTTTCCATATGGCAGTGCTGAACCATGGGCGTTTTATAGCGGCCCTCGACGACCAGATCGGCCTTTTTCAGCAACTCGTCCACCGAACCGCCGTGTTCGCTGACGGTATGCCTCAGGACATTGCCCGGCGCATGTTCGTGAATTAGGGCCGCCCCGGGGGCCAGGGCGCTCTCGCGATCCAGCAGCGCCGGCATCTCTTCGTATTCCGCCTTGACCAGCCGGGCGCCCTTGGCCGCGGTCAAAACATCCCGGGCCACCACCACGGCCACTTCATCGCCGAAATGGCGCACATGCGAGGTCAAAAGACGCCGGTCGGCCACATCCCGCCGCTCGGCCAAAAGATTGTAAGGGTGGCCGGCCGTGGGATAGAGGGCCTCGGGAACGTCCTCGTAGGTGAAGACCGCCTCCACGCCGGGAAAATCCAGAGCGGGCCGAATGTCGATGGATTTGACCAGCCCGTGGGCGATGGGCGAACGGACTATTACCGCGTGCCTCAGACCCGCCATGGGCAGGTCTTCAGTATAGCGGGCTTTGCCGCTGACCTTGGCGGCCGCGTCCAGCCGGTTGGGCGAAATGCCGATCGTAGTCATACGGGAACCCCTTTTGCTCAGGCCCCGGCAAAAAGATGGTGGTCTTTCAGCAGGCGCCACAATACGGCCGCTTCAGCCGCGGGAACAAGCGAGACTTCAGTCAGGCCGGCGGCCGGTTTGACGCGTCTAGCTTCGAAGGTCGCGGGGTCAAGTTCGGCCGTCATAATTACATCGCTATATATTAACGCGTCAGGGCCGATTGTTAAAGAAGCTTCTTCGCCGGACCGTTTTATTTTCGCCAATTCTTTTGAGGCGAAGTGAAAACCGTCGGCGCCCGCCGCGAAACTTTCAGGCGACAGATGCACCCGGAATTTGTCCTGATACGGAGAGCCGCTGGTTGGGCAGAAAGCGGCGCAGTTGCCGCACTCGTTGCAGAAGTCGGCCAGATTGACGACCTGAAAGGCCTGATCCAGCGTAAGCCGGCCCGAAGTTCTGATTTCAGTCTGTCCGTCTTTGAACACGGCCGTCTGAATGGGCTGGGCCAGTTTCTGCCCGGGGAGGGCCAGGTTGGCCCGGTTGGGGCAGACGGAGGCGCAAACGTTGCAGACCAGATCGCAGGAAAGGCAGCGGGCCGCCTCTTGTCTGGCTTCGGCCTCGGTGAAGGCCGCGACGTAGAGGTTAAAGTTAAGGCGCTCGGCCGGGGCTTTGTGCTCCGGCCGGGGGCCGAAGCCGCGGCGGGCCTGGCGTCGGCGCAGTTCGGCCAGATCGGGCCGGCGGTCGTCAGCCGGCGGCGCCGGCAGCCGGACCTCTTTATTGGCCGCCCTGGCGATCGCCAGGGCGGCCCGCCGGCCGTCGGCAATGGCCTGAATCAGGGAGGCCGCGCCGCGCCCGGCGTCGCCGCCGGCATAGACGCCCGCCAACTGGGTGGCGCCTGTCTCGGGGTTCATCTTCAACTCTGGTTCCGGCCAGGCGTCGAGACGAACCTCCTGACCGACGGCTACGATGACGGCCTCGGCGGCTATTTCATATTCTGAAAAAGGCATTTTTTCAGGCCGCGCGCGGCCGGAGGCGTCGGGTTCGCCCAGCTTCATCCGGGAAACCTTAAGGCCCGCGACTTTCCCGTCTTTAACCAGCACTTTTTCGGGAGCGGCCAGTTCAACCAGAGTCACGCCTTCTTCCAGAGCCTCCCTGACCTCATCGGGGTCGGCCGGCATTTCCCGGCGGGTGCGGCGATAAACGATGGTCGCCTCGGAACCCAGGCGGCGGGCCGCGCGGGCCGCATCCATAGCCGAGTTGCCCGCGCCCAGAACAATGACTTTTCGCCCCAGGGCCGGCTTAAGGCCGCGCCGCGTCTGGCTCAGGAAAGTCAACTGGTCCATGACGCCGGCCGCGTCTTCGCCTTCGAGGCCGAGCCTGGCGCTGGCCTGGGCGCCGATGGCCAGATAGACGTAATCGTGATTGCGGCGGAGATTC